>USSR01000368.1 GCA_900557355.1 uncultured Bacteroides sp. | reverse complement strand
CTGACCGGCAATTACAACCAAAGGGGTACTGTCTATCATAGCATCTGCGATACCTGTTATCGTATTCGTCGCTCCGGGACCACTCGTCACCAGGCAAACACCTACTTCGCCTGATACGCGGGCAAAACCTTGCGCAGCATGAGTAGCACCCTGTTCGTGTCGAACCAAGATGTGATTCAATGTCTTCCGATGGTCGTATAAAGCGTCAAATACCGGCATGATGGAGCCACCCGGATATCCGAAAATGGTCTTTACTCCCTGATGTTCCAAGGAACGCATCAATGCTTCAGCGCCTGTTATTATATCTTTCATTCTATTAATGGATAATGGAATTCTATTTCATTTGTCAATTCTCGGTTAATCAATCAGTCTCACTGCACCCTTATCGGCAGAACTTACCATGCTGGCATATGCCTTCAGGCTCTTTGAGACTTCGCGTTGACGGGTGACGGGAGTCATCGGGCGGACTGCCAGTTCCTCATCCGTCAGTTTGACGTTGATAGCACGTCCGGGAATATCAATCTCGATGATGTCACCATCCTGAATCTTACCGACATTACCTCCGGCAGCTGCTTCGGGAGAAATATGTCCGATACTCAATCCTGACGTACCGCCACTAAAACGACCGTCAGTAATCAGTGCACATTCCTTGCCCAGATGGCGCGATTTGATATAAGAAGTCGGATAGAGCATTTCCTGCATACCGGGACCGCCTTTCGGACCTTCGTGTGTGATGACCACAACATCACCGCTGACCACTTTTCCGGCAAGGATGCCTTCGCAAGCAGCGTCTTGTGAGTCGAACACTTTAGCAGGACCCGTAAATTTCCAGATACTTTCATCCACACCTGCCGTTTTCACTACACAACCATCCTGAGCGATATTACCTTTCAGTACTGCCAAACCACCGTCTTTGCTGTAAGCATGTTCCAGATCGCGAATACAACCTCCGGCACGGTCAGTATCTAATTCTTTATAATAGACATCCTGCGAACCCAGTACCAGATTAAACTTTCCGGCAGCAGCGCTCTTATATTTCTTCACAGCTTCTTCGCAAACATTCGGGCTGGTAATACCGTATTTATCGATTACATCCGCCAGCGACCTACCGTCTACACGCTTTACGTTCGTATCGACTAATCCGCCTTTGGCAAGCTCGCTCATGATAGCGATGATGCCTCCGGCACGATTTACGTCTTGAATGTGATACTTCTGAGTATTCGGGGCAACCTTACACAGACAGGGAGTCTTACGTGACAACATGTCAATGTCATCCATACTGAAATCTACCTCTGCCTCGTGCGCTACAGCCAAGAGGTGAAGCACTGTGTTGGTTGAACCACCCATCGCAATATCCAGCGTCATGGCATTCAAGAAAGCCTGACGGGTAGCGATGCTACGGGGAAGCACACTGTCATCCCCATCTTTATAATATTTATAAGCATTTTCAACAATCAGTTTGGCAGCATCCTTGAACAGTTGCGTGCGATTGGCATGAGTAGCCACAATCGTACCATTGCCTGGCAATGCCAGTCCGATAGCTTCGTTCAGACAGTTCATCGAGTTAGCGGTAAACATACCGGAACAACAACCACAAGAAGGACAAGCATGTTGTTCTATCTGAGCTACATCGGCATCACTTACACTTTCATCAGCCGACTTAATCATAGCATCGATCAAATCCAGATGCTGACCGTTCCATTCGCCGGCTTCCATCGGTCCGCCTGAAACGAATACAGTAGGGATATTCAGGCGCATTGCTGCCATCAACATACCCGGAGTAATCTTGTCGCAGTTACTGATACAAATCATTGCATCCGCTTTATGCGCATTCACCATATACTCTACGCTGTCGGCAATGATGTCACGTGAAGGAAGCGAATAAAGCATTCCATCGTGTCCCATCGCAATACCATCGTCAATGGCAATCGTGTTGAATTCGGCAGCAAAGCATCCCAGCTTCTCAACCTCAGCTTTCACCTGTTGTCCGATTTCGTGCAGATGCACATGTCCCGGGACAAACTGTGTAAATGAGTTGACAATTGCGATAATAGGTTTTCCTAATTGCTCTTTCTTCATGCCATTTGCCATCCACAACGCACGAGCCCCTGCCATACGGCGGCCTTGCGTGCTGAACGAACTGCGTAATTGGTGTTTCATCTTTAAATCTCCTTTAATTAAAAAGCCTTCCTCACATAATAGTGAGAAAGGCTCCTAAATTGATATCTTAACGTACGAATACATACACAACCTTTCTCACGCTCTTGATTCCAGGACCACGACGCGAATAATATGCAGGACTGCCAGGTTAATAGATGTATGTAAGTTCATAACTTTATTTACTTTACTGTTTTCGTTAATCGTGCTGCAAAGGTAAGGGCTTTTTTATAAACTCCAAACAATTTGAAGAAAAAAATGAGATTATTATGATTAATCGTAAGAAAACACTGCTTTTAAATCCTATTTTATCACTAATCCGATTCAAAAATTAGTAATTTGCCACAGATAGTCACTTTTATCCCTGTGCTGCCCCGGATCCTATCCGAACCATAACCCCATCTTACTTGTTACCTACCTTCTCCTTATCTATAAACAAGGAGTAGGTAAGGAGTAGATAAGGAGTAAGTATAGTCCGGGAGCAGAAGAAATATTCAAATTCTCATACTTTGCACTCCCTTTCAAATTTATTTCGTACCTTTGACGCTCTTAAAAAAAGTAGAAAATACCAATTTATAAATAGAAAATGGAAACAGTAGAAAACAAGTACATTACCGTAGCTTATAAATTATACGCTATAGAAGACGGTGAAAAAGATTTCACCGAAGAAGCCACTGCAGAACATCCGTTCCAGTTCATTTCCGGTTTGGGTCTGACTTTAGAGTCTTTCGAAGATCAGGTGAAAGATCTGAAAGCAGGTGATAAATTTGATTTCACGATCGCTTGTGCAGATGCTTACGGTGACTTCGACGAAGAACATGTAATCGACCTTCCGAAACAAATCTTTGAAGTAGACGGGAAGTTCGATAGCGAACGTATTATAGTCGGCAACGTAGTGCCTTTGATGACCTCTGAAGGCCAACGTATCAACGGAACCGTACAAGAAATTAAAGCAGACGTAGTGGTAATGGATATGAATCACCCCTTGGCAGGTTGCGACCTGAACTTTGTAGGTGAAGTAATAGAAAGCCGCCCGGCAACCAATGAGGAATTAGCTGAAATCGCCCGTATGATGAGCGGCGGCGGATGCAGTTGCGGTTGCGATAGCTGTGGTGACGATTGCGGCGACGGATGCGGTGATCACGATCACCAGGGATGTGGATGCGGATGCAATCATTAAACAATTGACAATTCTCAATTGACAATTACTATGCGGCATACAGCGCGGCATTTGCCAATTGTCAATTGAGAATTATCAACTGTTCTGTCAATTCTTCCCCGTCATTATCTCCAGCACCAATTTATCCGTTTCATTCATTCCCTTCGAACCTATCTTGGTCAGATTACGGATACTTTGATCCACATCTTCATCAATAATACCTTCTACAGAAGTTACACAACGGTTTTCCATAGCCATGATGGCAGAAAGAACAGCGGTAGATACACCAGTGGTTACTTTTAACGCACAACTGGGCTTCGCACCGTCACAAATCATACCTGTAAGATTGGCTATCATATTCTGAACAGCATAAGCTACTTGATCATAAGTTCCCCCCATCAACCAAGTAATACCGCAGCTAGAACCTGTAGCAGCAACCACACAGCCACATAAAGCGGACAAACGCCCCAAACTTTGTTTAATGTAGATCACCGTCAGATGGCTCAACATCAGAGCACGTATCAGTTCTTCTTCGGATTTATCATTTTCTTCAGCGAAGACCAGTACAGGCAAAGTGGCAGATATACCTTGATTCCCACTACCGGAATTGCTCATTACCGGAATCATAGCTCCTGCCATACGAGCATCACAGGCACCTGACGTATAAGACAAGATATGTGAGAAGACGCTATCTCCCATCACCTTATGTTCATAAGTACCACGCAACATCTTACCCAGACCATGGCCATAATTGCCTTCAAAAGAACGTTCGGCAGCTGCCTTATTCAAGCGGGCTGTTTCCAGAATAAAGCTGATCTCATCCAGCGGAGTATTCAGAGCAAAATCATAAACTTTACGTAAAGTCAGTTCCAAGCATTCTTCTTCTTTCTCACAACTAGCTGTATGTTGTTTCTGAAATTGGACTTCTCCGTTACGTTCTATATATATAAAGGTGGTATGCCCTCCGGCAATCACTGCTATTGCTTTATCTTCTCCAGCCTCACAGCATACTTCAATATATAATTTCTCTTCAATATTCTCTTTCAGCGAAATATGAATGCGCTTTTCCTCAATGAAACGTTTCCCCTCTTCCACTACATCAGGCGTACTGTCTTTCAGCACTTCCAACTGATATTCTGATTTTCCTATCAGTGCTCCCAGTGCAATAGCAATGGGTAAACCAATCATTCCGGTGCCCGGAATCCCCACTCCCATCGCGTTTTTCAGAATATTAGCACTTAGCAACACACTTATTTTTTCCGGCTTTGTCCCCAGTGTTTCTGTTGCTTTAGCTACGCACAATGCCACTGCAATAGGCTCTGTACACCCAATGGCAGGCACCACTTCCTGATGTATCAGGTCGATTATCCGTTTTCTCTCCGTTTCCGTTATCATTATTTCACTGATTTTAATGGACACAAATTTAGAAAAAATGTTTTTAATACGTGCGCAAAGTCTTCTATTTCAAAAAAGAAACTTAACTTTGCGCCTGAGTTTTACATTATTAATAACCAAAAACTGAATTAAATGAAGATTAAAACGCTAACCTCGTGTTTCTTTTTGGCATTTGCCATATCTTCTTGTATACAAGACGAAGCGCTTAATTCTGAAGCGGCCATTGACGGTTGTACGGGTGCAGATGTGCAGCTGGCCAATATTAATGCGAATGAAAAAATAGTCGATGTATATGTACATAAAGGTGCAAACCTTGCAAAACAACAACTAAACTTCACCTTGCCGGAAGGTGCATCCATCAAGCCCAATGATCGCAGAGATGGTGATATAGGAAACATATACAACTTTAGCGAAGGAGATCATTCGCGGTCATTTACGGTGACTTCCGAAGATAATGTTTGGAAACCTGTTTATGAAATAAACGTCCAACCAACAGAATTACCGACTTCCTATCATTTCGAGGAGTTATTAGTTGCCCAAAATACTCCTTATCACATCTTTTACGAATTTGAGCCTAATACTTCACAAGGGATTTCAAAAGTATTGCAGTGGTCCAGTGGTAATCCCGGTTATAAACTGACCGGTATGTCTAAACTTCCTACAGACTATCCTACCGTACAAGTCGCAGGAGGATATATAGGTAAATGTGCCAAGTTGGAAACTAAAGATACCGGAAGTTTCGGTGCCATGGTAAAGATGTATATTGCTGCCGGCAACTTATTTATCGGAGCTTTTGATCTTGCCAATGCACTTAAAAATGCTCCTAAAGCAACAACTTTTGGTTTCCAGTTCTACAAACGACCGAAAGCTTTGAAAGGATACTATAAATTTAAAGCAGGACCGGTTTATACTGAGAGCGGAGAACCTCAAACTGGAAAGAAAGATCGATTTGATATCTATGCTGTCATGTATGAAGCCGAAGAAAACTCATTTATGTTGGATGGAACTAATTCTCTTACTTCGGATAAAGTAGTATCTTTAGCCAGAATTAGTGCAGAAGAAGCATTGGAAACTGATCAATGGAAACCGTTCAATCTCCCTTTTAAAGCTCAGAATGGTAAAGAGATTAGTGAAACGGAACTTCAGAAAGGTAAATATAAACTTGGCATTGTATTCTCTTCAAGTGTAGACGGCGCTTATTTCAGAGGTGCCGTAGGCAGCACGCTATATATTGATGAAGTAGAACTTATTTGCGAAGAGAACTAAAAAAGATAATCATGAAGAAATATAATATTATTATTGCCACATTACTGTTAACAGTAGTTGGAGCTACGTCAATAAAAGCTCAGGAAGATAGAACCCACATTCTCGGCCAGTCTTATCTTCGTGGTTGGGAATATTCATTAAAGGCAGGATTCAGCATCGGAGGAACCGCTCCTCTACCTTTGCCCGAAGAAATACGCAAGATAGACAGTTATGTTCCCAGTATGGCAATCTCTATTGAAGGTAATGCTACCAAATGGCTGGATGAAAAAAAAATATGGGGCTTGACTTTAGGCTTGCGCCTTGAAACTAAAAATATGACTACTGAAGCCACCGTTAAGAATTATGGTATGAAAATTATCAATACTAACGGTGGTGAATTAGAAGGTTTATGGACGGGAGGTGTAAAGACTAAAGTAAAAAACTCCTATCTTACTGTTCCCGTTCTTGCTAACTACAAAATAAGCAAACGCTGGAAACTTGTAGCTGGTCCTTATTTCTCCTATTTACTTGAAGGAGATTTTTCCGGTCATGTATATGAGGGGCACCTCCGCACTCCGGACCAAACAGGCTCACGCGTAGACTTTACGGATGAAAGTATTGCTACATATGACTTCTCTGATGATTTGCGCAAATTCCAATGGGGTATACAATTCGGTGGCGAATGGAAAGCTTTCAAGCATCTGAATGTCTATGCCGACTTAACATGGGGATTAAATGATATCTTTAAAAAAGACTTCAATACAATCAGCTTTGCCATGTATCCTATCTATCTGAATATAGGATTCGGATATTCATTTTAGTTTGGACAAAGAAGTCTAAATTCCTCATAATGAGAAAAAGAGACTGAACTCTACAAAAAATAACATAAAGTGAAGTTCTCCCGTTATAGTCAATACATCTCAAGTAAGGAAAAACTTATAAAGAAGAATTAGCCTATAAATATTTTGCTTATCTGTTTTAGAATATTTGGGACTCTCCATAATATTGTGTAAATAGAAAACTACGGGATTCTC
>USSR01000367.1 GCA_900557355.1 uncultured Bacteroides sp. | reverse complement strand
AAGGTTAACAAAGGTTGGAGTACAGCGGTACTCCTTTTTTTATGTCCATACCCCTCAAGTGAATCAAAATTAATAGATAGAATTGCCATAGACATACCCTCTAATTCATGCTTTTTGCGTATGTTTGTACCAAAGTTCAATTTCGCAAACTTACATGGAATTATTAGTATATAAAGCCTCAGCCGGTTCTGGAAAGACATTTACCCTCGCTGTAGAGTACATCAAGCACTTGATACTCAACCCCAGAGCTTACCGGCAAATACTTGCCGTAACCTTCACCAATAAAGCTACGGCAGAGATGAAAGAGCGCATCCTGCAACAACTCTACGGAATCTGGGTAAGCGACCCGGCATCCGAACCCTACTTGAATCGTATCCGAGAAGACTTACAATGGAAGAATCTGTCTGAAGACGATATCCGCCTGGCAGCCGGAACCGCCTTACAGTACATGTTGCATGATTACAGTCGGTTCCGGGTGGAAACCATCGACTCTTTTTTCCAATCCGTGATGCGTAATCTGGCACGCGAACTGGAACTAAGCCCGAACCTCAATATCGAACTGAATAATACCGAAGTTCTGAGTGATGCAGTGGATAGCCTGATAGAGAAACTAACTCCATCCTCTCCGGTACTGGCCTGGCTACTGGACTATATCAATGAGCGTATTGCCGATGATAAACGCTGGAATGTATCCAATGAAATCAAACGCTTTGGCTGGAATATCTTCGATGAAGGTTATATAGAACAAGGTGAAGGACTCCGCCAACAACTGAAAGATCCCAATACTATCAAGCTATACCGTAATGAACTGAGGGAAATGGAAACGGAAGCTCTGGAACAAATGAAAGGTTTCTACGACCAATTCATTGGCGAACTGGAAGCACATGCCCTCACACCGGAAGATCTGAAAGGTGGGGCACGAGGCATAGGCAGCTATTTTCGCAAACTGAGGGATGGACGTTTATCAGATAAAGATACAGTAAATGCCACACTAAAGAACAGTCTGGATGATGCCAAAAACTGGGCTACCAAAACATCTGCGCAGAAGAACGAAATTATTCGGCTGGCCGAAACAAGCTTACTCCCGTTATTACAGGATGCTGAAACTTTCAGACCAAGAAACAACAAGATCGTAAATAGTTGCCGACTGTCCCTGCAACATTTGAATAAATTACAGTTACTTGCCCATATCGACGAAGAAGTGCGTGAACTGAACCGGGAACATAACCGCTTCCTATTATCAGATACGAATGCACTGCTCCATAATCTGGTACGAGATGGGGATTCTTCTTTCGTATTCGAAAAAATCGGTGCCAATATACGAAACGTAATGATCGATGAGTTTCAGGACACCAGCCGGATGCAATGGGATAACTTCAAAATTCTACTACTTGAAGGTCTTTCACAAGGAGCAGACAGTTTGATCGTAGGAGATGTGAAACAATCTATCTATCGCTGGCGAAACGGCGACTGGGGGATATTGAACGCGCTGGGTACCAAAGATGCTTCTTTCCCTTTCCCGGTACGTGTAGAAACACTAAAGACCAACCGTCGAAGTGAAACGAATGTCATCCGCTTCAATAATAACTTATTTACCGCAGCCGTGGAATATCTAAATATGCTCCACCTGAAAGAGCTGCAAGAAGACTGCCCCCCCCTGCAACGGGCTTATGCAGATGTTGCCCAGGAATCGCCACGAACGGAAGCTAAAGGATACATCAAAGCAACCTTTCTGGAACCGGACGAAGAGCATGACTATACAGAACTCACCATTCTCTCGTTAGGAGAAGAAGTGCAGCGGTTGCTGGAAGCAGGCGTGAAGCTAAACGATATCACCATTCTGGTACGCAAAAATAAAAACATCCCTCCCATTGCTGACTATTTTGACAAGACCATGCACCTGTCTGTCGTCTCGGACGAGGCATTCCGACTGGATGCTTCACAGGCCATCTGTATGTTGATAGATGCCTTACGCTACTTATCCAATCCGGAAGACAAGGTGGCGTGCGCATCACTCATGATGAACTATGAATCAGGAATCAAAAAACAGGGAGGTGACTGGGACAGCTTACTGACCGCGAAACCTGAAGAAGCACTGCCTGAAGCATTCGTCACAGGTATGGAAACTCTCCAGTTAATGCCACTTTACGAATTGTTGGAAGAATTATTCAGTCTGTTTGAAATGAAACGGATTGAAGAGCAGGGTGCTTATCTTTTTTCTTTCTTCGATGCTGTCACTGAATACCTTCAAAATAATTCTTCAGACCTGGACGCATTTATCCGCTACTGGAACGAAACATTATGTAATAAGACTATCCCCAGTGGAGAAATGGACGGCATCCGTATCCTTTCCATTCATAAATCAAAAGGACTGGAATTTCATACCGTTCTTATTCCTTTCTGTGACTGGAAGCTTGAGAATGAAACTAATAATCAATTGATATGGTGTTCACCTACGGAAGCACCATTCAGTACACTCGACATCGTTCCGGTAAATTATTCCTCTACCATGGCGGAATCTGTATATCGGCAAAATTATCTGGATGAACGCCTGCAACTCTGGGTGGATAACCTGAACCTACTTTATGTAGCTTTCACCCGTGCCGGAAAGAATCTAATTTTCTGGTGCAAGAAAGGGCAAAAAGGTACCATGTCGGAATTATTGGCAAATGCTCTGCCACAAGTAGCCGCCCGGGAAGGTGATGAAAACTGGGATGAAGAAGAACCTTATGAAAATGGAGAACTCTGCCCATCAAAGTACACAGGAACAGATGAGCACCTACCCGAAACCCCTAAGACTTCTGCCAACCGCCTTGCACAAAAGCCTGACAAACTCCCGGTACACATGGAAAGCATGAGGCATGATATAGAATTCCGACAGTCGAACCGTTCTGCGGACTTTATCCAGGGAATTGATGAAGAAGAATCCGACAATCGCTTCATAAACCGAGGGAGGCTTTTACATACCCTTTTCTCAGCCATTGAAACAGAGGAAGATATTGATAATGCTATTGACCAACTCGTCTTTGAAGGTATTATCGGCAAACCCGAAACGGAAAAGACAATCCGGGAACTGACCCATCATGCATTCTCGCTTCCCCAAGTTCAAGACTGGTATTCGGGAAGCTGGCACCTATTCAATGAATGTGATATCATCTGGCAGGAAAGAGGTGAGCTACATACCCGCCGACCCGACCGCGTAATGATGCGCGGCAATGAAATTGTCGTTATAGATTTCAAATTCGGAAAACAAAACAAAAAGTATAATAAGCAAGTGCAAGGATATATGCAATTGCTCACTCGCATGGGGTATCTGAAAGAAAACATAAAAGGATACCTTTGGTATGTGGAAGAAGATTTAATAGAAAAAGTATAGATACAACGGTAGTATGCAAACATTTCTCCAATTAGTAGCCCAAGACCTTTACCAAAAGATAGGAAACGATCTTTCAAGAGTAGCCATCGTTTTCCCCAATAAACGCGCCAGCCTGTTCTTCAACGAATATCTGGCAACGCAGAGCGACCGCCCTATATGGTCGCCTGCCTATGTCAGTATCAGCGAACTGTTCCGGCAACTCTCCCCGTGGAAATCCGGAGACCCTATCCGGTTGGTATGCGAACTCTATAAAGTCTTCCGTGAAGAAACCCGCAGCGAAGAAACACTCGATGATTTCTACTTCTGGGGCGAATTACTTATCAGTGATTTTGACGATGTGGACAAAAATCTTGTAGATGCCGACCGGTTATTCTCTAACCTGCAGGATTTGAAAAATATAATGGACGATTACGACTTCCTTGACTCCGAGCAGGAAGAAGCCATTCGTCAGTTTTTCCAAAATTTCTCTATCGAGCGCCGGACACAGCTTAAGGAGAAATTCATTTCTCTATGGGATAAATTAGGCGATATCTATCACCATTATCGCCGTAATCTTGAAGAACTTGGCATTGCTTACGAAGGTATGATGTACCGCTATGTAATGGAGGAATTACAGTCGGATAAACTAAAGTATGAGCATTACGTTTTTGTTGGTTTCAACGTATTAAACAAAGTAGAAACCAAGTTCTTTGAACGCTTGCGCGAGGCCGGAAAAGCATTATTTTATTGGGATTATGATGTCTTCTACACCCGCCTGCCCCGTGAAAACACACCTCCCTACACACACGAGGCAGGAGAATTCATTCTTCGTAATCTGAAATTATTCCCCAACGAATTGCCGGAAGCAGTTTTTGATACATTGCGGAAACCTAAAAATGTACGTTTCATCTCTGCTCCGACTGAGAATGCACAAGCACGTTATCTACCGGAATGGATACGTTCCGTAACGAAAAGAGACCTACAGGAGACTCCTGTGAAAGAGAAAGAAAATGCAGTAGTTCTTTGTAATGAGGCACTTCTGCTACCTGTACTTCATTCCATTCCACCTGAAGTAAAGAATGTAAATATAACTATGGGATTTCCTTTGGCACAAACACCCGTATACAGTTTCGTCAGTGCACTTATCGAATTGCAGACTACAGGTTATCGCAGAGATACGGGACGCTATCAATACGAAGCTGTACAGTCTGTACTGAAGCATCCCTATACACGTCAGCTCTCCACTTCTGCAGAAAGTTTAGAGAAACAATTAACAAGGGACAATCGATTCTTCCCTTTACCTTCTGAGCTAAAGCAAGATATTTTTTTAGAACAAATATTCACGCCTAAAACGGGTATTTCAGCCCTTTGTCAATACCTCACGGAGATGTTACGCGAAGTTGCTGTCCTCTACCGGCAAGAACAAGAAACAGATGATATCTTCAACCAACTTTACCGGGAGTCTCTATTTAAAAGTTATACTCTCATCAATCGTCTGCTGAACCTGATTGACAATGGAGAATTGAACATACAAATTGATACCTTGAGACGTCTGCTCTGCCGACTACTTGCCACTTCAAACATTCCTTTTCATGGCGAGCCTGCTATTGGTATGCAGGTGATGGGAGTATTGGAAACACGTAATCTCGACTTTCGTAATCTTATTATGCTTTCTCTCAACGAAGGGCAGCTGCCCAAAGCAGGTGGTGATTCTTCCTTTATTCCATACAATCTGAGGAAAGCTTTCGGCATGACTACTATCGAACATAAGAATGCCCTATATGCGTATTACTTCTACCGCCTGATACAACGTGCCGAAAATGTCACCTTATTATATAATACTGCTTCAGAAGGATTGAATCGCGGAGAAATGTCTCGTTTCATGTTGCAATTTCTTGTTGAATCTCCACACAGCATCTCACGAGAATACCTTGAAGCCGGACAATCTCCCCAAAGTGGTAGAGAAATTCGCGTTGAGAAAACACCGGAGATCATAACGAGAATGTACGAAAGGTATGATGTGAACCGTCATCCGAAATCCCTGTTTTCACCTTCAGCACTTAATACTTATCTGGATTGCAGATTGAAATTCTATTACCGCTATGTAGCTGGCCTAAAAGCTCCCGATGAAGTAAGCGCTGAAATAGACTCTGCTCTGTTTGGTACAATTTTCCACCGTGCAGCCGAATTAGTCTATAAAGATTTGACTGCAAACGGAAAAGAAATTCGAAAAGATGATTTGGAGCAAGTATTGCGCAATGATATAAAATTACAGAACTATGTAGATACCGCTTTCAAAGAGGAGTTCTTCCACGTAGCCCTCACCGAAAAGCCGGAATTTAACGGTACGCAGCTTATTAATGCCAAAGTAATCACATCTTATCTCCGCCAACTGCTGCGTAACGATCTGCAATATGCACCTTTCTTTATGGAAGGCATGGAAAAGAAGGTAACGGAAATTATAGAAATCGAAACTCCGCAAGGAAAGTTAGCATTGAACATCGGTGGTACCATTGACCGTATAGATAGCAAAGACGACACTTTGCGTATAGTAGACTATAAAACAGGAGGTAGCCCAAAGACGCCCGAAAACATCAAGCAGCTATTCACACCTGCCGACGGACGTCCGAATTACATTTTTCAGACTTTCTTGTATGCTTCTATTATGTGCCGCAAGCAGTCATTGAAGGTAGCCCCTTCCCTACTTTATATTCATCGAGCAGCGTCAGAGACGTATTCCCCTGTTATTGAAATGGGAGAAGCACGCCAACCCAAGATGCCGGTCAATAACTTTGCTTTCTATGAAGATGAATTTCGTGAACGCCTGCAAACTCTTTTACAAGAAATATACAATCCGGAAGAAGCTTTCACCCAAACTGAAGATACCAAGAAATGTGAGTTCTGTGATTTCAGAGAGCTATGCAGGCGATAAAAAAACAGACCGTCTGTTTACATGAAACAGATGGTCTGTCTTTAATACAATATTTACTTTTTCAACGGGAGTGAGAAGCTGAATATAGAACCTTCGCCTTTTTTGGAAGTAAACCACAGTTTACCACCATTCTTTACTACAAAGTCCTGACACAAGAGTAATCCCAAACCGGAACCTTCTTCATTGTTTGTACCGAAGGTACTGAAGTGCGTATCTGTATGAAGCAGTTTCTTTTGTCCTTCTTCGTCAATACCACAACCGTGATCTTGCACACAGACTACCGCCATACCATCTTTTTCCTCCAGTTTTACCAATACTTCAGAATTTTCGTTGCTGAACTTAATAGCATTGCTTATCAAATTGCGTACCACGGTTTTCAGCATATCTATATCTGCGGATACAGCCAGTTTCTCCGGTTTCTCTTCACGGATTGTAATCTTCTTCAGACCAGCTACCATATTAAAGATATCTATAACTCCATCCACAACTTCTACCACATCAATATCCTGATATACTACATTCAACTTACCAATCTGGCTCTTCGTCCACTTCAGCAAGTTATCCAGCAATGAGAATACATCTTCTGTCGTCTGGTTTGCCATTGTCAACAGCTCATACATCTCATCACCGATCTTCTCAGCCGGCAGATTCAGTATCAGCATATTCAGCACCATCTTGATAGAACCCATAGGAGAACGCAAATCATGAG
>USSR01000366.1 GCA_900557355.1 uncultured Bacteroides sp. | reverse complement strand
TGAATCCGGCAGAAGTGATAAAGAGTGAATAAATCAGAGTATAATATATAAACTATAATATGTAAAACTTATGATACAACATTATTTAAAAATAACCTTCCGTAATCTAGTAAAATATAAACTTCAATCCATAATAAGCATTATGGGACTAGCAGTGGGAATTGCATTCTTTATTTTTAGTTTCTATTGGTTGCACTACGAAACTTCGTATGATAACTTTTATCCAGCTTCAAATCGCACTTTCTTGGTCTGTAATCAAGCAGAGACATCCCATTCAATATATCTTTCTCCCGTTATGTCAACATTTATCCGAGAGTATTGTCCGGAAGTAGAAGACATAACCTGCTCGTTTGAAGATTCTGGAATAGATTACTCAGTAAACGACAAAATTATTAAATCTCCTGCTTTTCTATTGGTAGACAAGTCTTTTATGAATATTTTCCCTCAAAAGATACTTTATGGTACTTTACCCAGGCTTGAAAATGAACTTATTATAAGCGAAACATTGGCACGACAATTTTGGAAAACTCCCCAAGAAGCATTAGGTTCCATCCTGAGGCAACAAGGAAGTCGTGGCATACATTTGGCAGATCCTCAGCAACTGCGAATCGTAGGTATAATGGCCGATAGTCCTTCTAATTCTTCTTTCCATTACACAGGATATCGCATAATGAAACAGTTCAAGTATGACATAAATAATGAACAAGAATGGAGGTTTGCCAAAACCATTATCCATGTAATGCTACGGAAAAACCAAAAACATAAAGATTTCACTCAACATCTAAAATCTCTATTAGAGAAACATAAGATGACTCCCGAAGAACTGAAAATCAAAATAACTCCTATATACAAGAAACATTTTGATTTTGCATCTGAAAAATCATTCTCATATTCCTTCATTAGTACATTTACAATTGCGACTTTCCTGCTGCTATGTTGTGTACTATTTAACTTTTTGAATCTATTCTTAAACCGTTATTATCAAAGAACAAGAGAAGTGAAATTACGCAAATCAGTTGGTGCCAATGACATTATTCTTATGAAACAATTAATGACAGAAGCTCTTTTTCACGGTTTAATGGCTTGCTTAATATCCGGATGCTTAATAGAAGTACTCACTCCATTCTTCGAAGAAATATTCCAAATTTCCATTCAGAAAAACACTCTTTGGCTGGAATACCTTGCAATTGCATTTATATCCCTGTCATGTATTGGAATCATTCTCACAGTCCCCATTATACAATTTATTCAAGTGTCCACCAAACAATCTTTAGTCAACAAAGTGCGTCCCCATAGACACCATATATTCCGACGGATAAGTCTGTCTTTACAATTGGTTATCTGCCTGTTTTTCTTAACATCAACAGGAGTATTATATATGCAGTTACGCTTCATCCATAATGTAGATGTAGGTTTCGACACTCAAAATATTATTGAAATGCGCATCAATCCACGTGAGCAAAATGGCAATGATATGTTGGAAGAAATTAAACAGTTGCCTATGATAAAGGCTACCACTACAGCTTCAGATTATATAGTTTGTAAAAATATAACTAGCTTTGAAGAGCGCGTAGAATGGAATGGACAGACAGAAGAAGATAAAAAAAGCCGTTTTGCAAGGCTGGCACTCCAAAATAGCGGAGATAAAATATTTAACTTCAGGCTCATTGAAGGAAGACTGTTCCGTGAAGAAGACTGGGTAACCAATAGTAATACACCTAGAAACATATTCAATTCACCTATCCTGAACAAAATCATATTAACTCAAAGTGCTGTTACTGCCATGAGAATTGAACATCCTATTGGAGAAATAATACGGATTCCTATTGGCATATTCAGAAAAGGTGATCTTGAATGGCACTATAGTGATTATGAAATCATAGGAGTGGTGAAAGACTTATATTCACAAGGAATGAAAACGGAAGTATATCCCACCATCATATCACAAGCACATAATTGGATGCAATCAATTAATTATTTTCAAGTTGTTCCAGGAACAGAAAGAAATGCGATAAAGGCCATCAATGAATTAGCGCAAAAACATCAGTGGGAATACAATGAATACAATACTGAACCGCAAACCGTAGACAATAAAATCCAGGAATTGAATAAGTCAGAAATTGCAATATTCAAGTTATTTTCAATTTTGAGTTTCCTTTGTATTCTCATCTCTTTATTTGGTATATACTCGATTTCATCTTCAATCATCACCCAAAGACAAAAAGAAATAGCTATTAGGAAAGTGATGGGAGCTACTATCAGTGAAATTATCATCATGTTTTTCCAGGAATACATTGCACTAGTATTCGTTGCAGCCATCATTGCTTTCCCATGCTCTTATTATGCCATGTCAATATGGTTGGAACAATATGCCTATCATGTCAATATTAGTATAGATCTGTTTATCATCATATTGAACATTGTAACTATCTTAGTATTATTCACCATATTACATCAAGTTATTAAAACTGCACGGCAGAATCCGGCAGAAGTGATAAAGAGTGAATAAATGGTGCGTATTCGCACTGTGTATGTGCAGTATAGCACACTACCTAAATGTTTCTTTTACATGTATATATTTTATATACAATATATTACAACTTTGGCATAGGATTTGAAACCTATTAAATAAATATAATATGATATTCCATTATCTCAAAATAGCATTCAGAAACTTGTGTAAGTACAAGACACAAAATGTCATTTCCATCATTGGATTGGCAGTAGGTTTGCTCTGCTTCTGTGTCTGCATATATTGCAGTCGCTTTGTAGAAAACACAGACCATTGTTTTGCTAATCATGATCGCATAGCAGAATTAAATCTCTATGATGGCAAAGCAGGCAGATATTTTTCCGGTTCTCCGGTTCCTCTGGCCGAAGAATTGCGCACATGGGCTTTGGGAGAAGCGGAAGCTATCTCATCCGTAACCTATCCTCGTGAACGTCCTTATTATGTAGAGTTATCTCCGGAAAAGACGCTGCCTTATGAACTTGAAACGATTGAAATAGATACTTGCTACAATAGGATCTTCACTCCGGAAATGGTAGCAGGACATTGGAAAATGGCAAGCCAATCTCTTAACTCCGTCATCCTGAGCCAATCTATGGCCATTAAAATATTCGGTAATGCAGAAAGTGCTATCGGTAAACACATGACTCTCATGAGAAGGCTCAATACCTCTCCTGAAAGCACTCCGAAAACAGGAGGTATCGTCTATACCATTCAAGCTGTAATGAAAGATATCCCTCTGAACAATAGCTTAGATTTTATGCAAAACATAGATATGCTGACCGTAAACGACAGTGAAGGACTTCTACAAAGTCCCAAACGGCATAACATGACGGGAGCAAATACCTACGTGCTGTTATCACCACAAACTACATGTACCGATTTAGAAAAGCAATTCTCAAAAAGAGACTATACCTATACTTTGTATGGCGAAGCTTACACTGTCACTGCCAGTAGCATGGGAGCCAGATTAAAGAAACAAGGCGCTTCCTACTTGGGGTTAGTGACCGGAATTATCGGTACACTGATATTATTAGTAGGACTGATTAACTTTTTCCATTTCCTTATCGGTTCTTTCTTCAACCGCACCAAGGAATACAGTATCATGAAAATGATAGGATGCAACTGGAAACAACTTTTCTACTTGCTGTTCACACAGTCATTGATCGTCATATCCATATCTTCCATACTGGTATTATCAGGCATAGAGTTATTGGGGAATCACATGAATTTTTCTTTACCAGGCATTGCAATGACCTTTACCACTGAAACGCTTTTAATACATGCTCTGCAATATATCGTTCTTCTTATCATACTCTGCGCCATTATATGTTTGTCTGTTTCCATTCGTATTCGTCGTATCACCGTGCAAACAGGTATTTATGGAAACAATAAACGCAGAGGGAAACAATGGGGGCGTAACCTCATGCTGGGTATCCAGTTTTTCATTTGCTGGGTATTCGTATCCCTGACAGTCGCTTTATATCTGCAGTCAGAAAAAACAGCCAATACCTTGTTCCACACATTAAGCCAACGAGAGAAAGCGGAGATATTAAGTATTCCGTTGGATTATCCCTTCATGAAGAACGAAAAAAAACTGACTATGATAGAGCGCTTCAAGCAACATGCAGGAGTGAAAGAAATTTTGCTATCAGATGTCGGTTACATGCAAGGGATGTCGGGCAATGGATTAACAACCGAAAAAGGAAATGAGAACTCCTGGATTGATATTAGTATCATGGCTGTACCCGCCAATTTCTTCTCTTTCATGAATATTCTCATGGAACAAGGAAGACTTCCTCAAACGGAAAAAGATATTGTGGTAGACAATGTCTGGCAGGAGATGCAGAAGAAAGATGTAATCGGTATGAATTTGTATAGCGGTAATACCGACTACACAATCTGTGGAATATCCACACCTTTTCAGGCCGATGTCTATAACCGAAGTAGTGGATATGCTTTCCTACCTTATGATTCATCCGTCTATATAGGCCATTGCTATATCAAGAGCCATCCCGGACAGCAGAAAGAAGTAGCTCAATGGATTGAGAAAGTTTGTCACGAGATGCTTCCTGAAAATATAACTTATCAGGCTAAAACATTCCTGGATGATATCCATGTTTCGCAAGCTCTTGAATACAATCTGAAAGACATCATTTTGTTCTTTGCTGTTATCAGCATCATTATCACACTATTAGGTGTATACTCCAGCATCACGCTTGATACAGAACGACGTCAGAAAGAAGTTGCTATCCGTAAAGTAAATGGGGCGGATGTTCCGCAGATTATCCTGTTGTTTGCCCACCTTTATATCATTCTGTTATTGTGTAGTGCCATCATTGCATTTCCTCTTGTATATGTTGTGTTGATGTTGTGGAAACAAATGTACACAGTATTCTTTGATTGCGGTTTGCTTTTCTGGCTCTGTATATTCTTGATTGTTACTTTTATTACAGGTTTTACAATACTTTTCCGTATCTTGCGGATAGCAAGGAGCAATCCGGCAGAAATCATTAAAAACGAATAGCAAGTGAAACAATGATACTACATTATTTGAAGATATCGCTCCGAAACCTGTTGAAGTATAAAACTCACAGTCTGATTTCCGCCATTTGCCTGGCGGTGGGAATCGTATGCTACGCTTTGGTATGTTTTTTTGTTCAGCAACAGGAAAAGCTCGCCGATTTGCCCAACTGTGAACGACGGCTAAGGATAGAAGTCAGCCAAAGCGAAAGTCCCTTTTTTCGCAGTCATGAAGTGAAGCGGATGGAAGAACAAACAGTCAATGGTTTGGAATGTGTTACTATCCACTCTTATGGCAACTCTACAGAGATAGAAGTCATTGATGACGAACAACGCAATTTGCCTTTCCTGATACGCTATAAAGGAATCAATGCCAATTACTTCGCATACAATGGCAGGAAATTATTGTATGGTAACCGTTTACCCGAGGCACCGGATGAAGTGGTCCTGTCACAACACTTTACACGCAAAGCCTATGGTAACAGGAATCCCATCGGCTCCATTATACATCTCCCTAACCCTAAAAGCATACCAGAGAACTCGATACGGGACTTCAAGGTGGTGAATGTAGTAAAAGACAATGACTTGCGCGTCTGGGAAGCAGATTGTTACTTCTCTTATGAAATCTTATCCAATGACGCGATAAGTGTAGGCGGCTATCTATCTCCTGAGACAGATATAGAAACCCTGAACAAAAATCTGCAGTCGGTAGCGTGGCAGCGGGACGAGCATACGGTGCATCCTTGCGCATACTTTATTATGTGGCAAGATAAAGCTTGGGAGAAGGCAAAATTGGCTATACTGTTTGTTGCTTCGCTTATCTTGATTTCAGGCCTGATAAACTTCCTCAAATTCATCATCCAAATGTTCTACAACCGCCAACGTGAAGTGGCGTTGCGTAAATGTATGGGTTCGGAGATAAAAGGACTGTTTCTACTTCTTTTCGCCGAGGTATTTTGGATGATATCCATCGCTTTCCTTCTGTCACTGGTGCTGACGGAAGTAGGCATAAATATTGCCGAGACATACATACCGACGTATGACTTACCCAAATTTTCACTGGCTGCAATTTACGCTGTACAATTCCGGATATATGTCGCACTCCTGCCTGTATGTATGCTGGTGATATGGTTTCCCATCCGCCGATTACGGCAGGTAAGCATTATCAGCCAAATCAATAACAATCGCAGTCGCCACATCTTCCGTTCAGTGATGATGTGGTTTCAACTCAGTATTTCGATATTTTTCGTAAGCGGCACGCTCGGTGTCCATTTGGTATTGGACGAAATTTGGGGGCATGCTTATAGCCCGCTTACTTCCCAAGAGGAGGATGACATTATCGCCCTGAATATAAACAGCCAGCGTATGTGGCAACATCTGAATCCGATATTAACCGATATCCAGGCTTTACCGGAGTGCGTCGAGATGCTCCCCATGATGGACCATATGAAAAACGGATTTTTCTTCATGCGCACCTACAAGAAAGCAGACCAGTCGGAAGCGCGGATTTTCTATACGGAAGGTTCTCCGAGCTACTTTAAGTTTTTAAATATTCCGATGCAAGGGAAAGAAGTAGGCAAAGATGCGGAAGGAAGCATTTACGTTAGCGAAAGCTTTAAACAGCAACTGGATAAAGACAGTGTGCAAGGTATGGTGGAACTTAATGGACAGAGTTATCGCATCATAGGTACCTTCAAAGCGCTCTATAAAGAATCACAGCAAGAAGGAGTCATCGGTTCGGTATTCTTCCCCAGCAACAGTTTCGGAAATCTCTACTTTAAGCTTGCACCCGGAACAGGCTCCGACAAAGGCGTCCGTCGTATC
Organism: uncultured Bacteroides sp.; assembly: GCA_900557355.1. Classification (GTDB taxonomy): domain Bacteria; phylum Bacteroidota; class Bacteroidia; order Bacteroidales; family Bacteroidaceae; genus Bacteroides. Next base: position 174 of record USSR01000366.1, on the reverse strand, counting down.
ACTGATATCTGCCGGAAATATGTTCCTGACACTTTGCCACTCGAAATCCGTACGCTGGCCGATAATAAACAAACCACCCAAGGATCTATATATATCACCCAGGCTGCGATGACGGTACTGGCCGTTATCAGCATCTTATTAGTCGTGCTAAGCATCTATTCAGCCATTTCTATG
>USSR01000365.1 GCA_900557355.1 uncultured Bacteroides sp. | reverse complement strand
GGAAGATTCGCGACGGAAAGCATCGGCATAGATTCTTTCAACAAGGAAGGAAGGATAATTCCGTTCTGTATAACTTGCCAGGATTTCAGATTGGGACATGTGCTGTCTGCCATCCCCGTCATCGCCCACATAGCAGACGGTGTGTTTCCACGGTCCTGCATGCTTATTTTCCATATAAGCGATGGTCTTATCAACAGTAGCTTTTGCCTCAGCAGCCGTGCGAACCGGGAAACGTCCGATACCTATATCCAGCATGGCATCTGACAGATTTTCACCTTCTCCATCATCGAGAAAGCCGAAATAATCGTCCGTTACATAGGAAGAGGTTTCCTCAAGAGAGGTTTCCGATTGATAAGATAGCAAAAAGTTTTCAGGCCGATAATTCTTCCAGGAGGAAGTCAGCATACGGTTATCATAACTGCAATCTCCGAAAAATAACAAATATTTAGGACTTTCAGCCTTATTCGGAAAACGATCATACAACATCTTCATCAAACGACGGTAAGCCGTTCCATCCGGTGTACCGGAAGAGAATTCATTGTAGATTTGCGGAGCAGCAAGAACAAGAACAGACAGGCCATCTTTTTCACGGTGTGCTTGTGCCAGCCGTGCCGCCTGTGTCATCAGGTCTTTCCGGTCGGGAGAAATAATAATCATATCCGTGGCTCCCAAAGAGTGCAGATTTTGATTTGCAATATTCCCGACTGTTTCTACCGTATCAAAGCCGGAAGCTTCCGGAGTGATGGCTACGAACTCACGCAATTTTCCTGCGGGAATGGTAAACGTATATGTGTCGCCTGCAAAGCTGCCTTCCATCCTGCAAATATTTGCGGGATCGGTGACATCCCACACAACAGTAGAAGCTGTGGCACCGGAAAGTACAAATGTCGTCTCTTTATTGATGGAGGCCAAAGAACGGAAAGTAAGGTAAGGAGCATTCAGCGTAAGCGAGCGGATATAGTTCAAAGCAATATAATCCAAGCGCCCCGATGTCCCGGAAGGGCGGGTATGGGTAACGGTCACTACAGTATTCTCCGACTCTGTACCCAGCCAGGAGGTACTTATGGAGGCAGAAGTAGCTCTAGTGTAATATTGATTGTCGGAAGATATGGATGCCAGTGTAGCATTTCCTCTCGCCTTACCATTCACTGCAACCGAATAATAGGTAGATGCTCCAATGGAACGGGCAGCAAAAACTGTGGTCAGCCATACAGAATCTTCCGGAACGATACCCGGCAAACTCAACGTATAATTCTTGGTGTTACCCGTCGCATAATCATAATCTTCATATAGTTGTCTGCCGGTACTTGCCCAACTATATACCTCTTTTTCATGCAGAGTATAGGAATTAAAGGCCGTCAACCTGTTGATAGAAGGTTCTTTCAAAGAAGAAAGGACTTCGACTTCCATTTCCGGAATATCCTCCCGGTCAGTCAGGAAATAATAACCTTCATCGGAATAGAAGTTACGTTCGCGAACAAAGTAAGTGTTATCGGAACTCGGTTTCCAGGATACAGTGCCACGACCATAAAACAACACACCGTCTGACAAACGCAGCAAGGGAACTTCGGGTAAATCTGCTGCCGGATGTTCATTGAAACGCTGGGATAACAAATAACCACCATAACCAAATACGCGGACTTTCTCGGGTCTTGAGAATCCCATCTTCTTTAATTCGGCATTCGTGATTTTAAAGACTCCGGTATTTCTCACACCTATCTTTGTCCAACGACCTGAAGCGAGAAGCGAAGTAGTGCAATCTTTTAAAGAAGCTCTGGTTAAAGTTGTTCCCGAGCCTCGAGTGGCTGTTCCCTCTCCTATTCCATCTTTCTTTGGATAGGATTTCACGGATAACTTGAACGAGTTCAGCCGTTGGTAGCTTCCTTCACGAAAAACTACAGGGACAAAACTTATGGAAAGAAAACCATGATGTGCAGAGATTTTTGTGAAAGAGTTTATCTGCGGAGATGCCGGTAAACCTTCCCGGAAAGCAACATTTTCATTAGGTAGCTGACGCAAACTGTCGAGCCGTATCTCTAATGCTGTCACCTCATTCCGGCTTAGTTTCTGGTATTCCGGAAATTCAATTTCTACCTGATAAGTAAAGGAACGGAAGTCGTTCCCTAACGGAAGTTCGCGCGTCACCACAGGAAGCGTCTGTGCAGAAGACAATTCCTGCCAGTTCAGCGTAATGAATTCCTGCGCTGAAACCGGAAGAAGAAAAGCAATAAAGCAACAAAGCAACCAGCAACGTTTGATAAACATATCGTAATAAATTGACTCAACGAATATAAAAGTCGAGCAACTTATCTTCTCCGAGGTATCCTTGTAAATGCTGTCCTATCTGTACCGGGCCTACGCCTGCGGGAGTTCCCGTAAACAACAGGTCGCCTATTTTCAGCGTCATAAAGCGGCTGACGTATGCAATAATCTCATCCACTTTGAAAAGCATATCCGAGGTATTGCCGTGCTGCACTTCCTTTCCGTCTATTTCCAGACGGAAATCAAGCTGCTGCAAATCGCCTCCAGCCTGCTCCAAAGGAACAAAAGTTCCGATAGCTGCCGAATTGTCAAACCCTTTGCAAAGTTCCCAGGGATTACCCGCTTCACGGAACTTACGTTGTAAGTCGCGTGCCGTAAAGTCGATGCCTACAGTCACTGCGTCATAGTAACGGTTGGCAAAACGCGGCGCAATGTTTTTTCCCAAACGGCAGATACGTACCACCACCTCAGTTTCGTAATGAACCTCATCCGAAAAATCGGGAATAAAGAAAGGCTTTCCGTCTTTCAATATAGCCGAGTCGGGCTTCATGAAGATAACCGGCTCTTTATTAACTAACGTATGCCCCAGCTCTTTATTGTGCAGTGCATAGTTCATTCCGACAGCAATAATCTTCATTATTTGATTTCGTTAAAATTCAGGCGGTTGAACATCACCGCCAAATGAGCATATAGAGAAGTATTCTGAACAACGATATTTTCCGGCACACGGATACGGAACGGCGTAAAGTTCCATACAGCTTTGATGCCACCGGCTATCATGGTGTCCGTAATGCATTGGGCTATCTCAATAGGTACAGTCAGCACACCGATGTTCACATCATATTCGCGCATCTTCTGCTCGAATTCACTGGAATGGAAGATCGGAATTCCGTTCAATGTAGTGCCTACCAATTCCGGGTTCACATCAAATGCCGCTACAATTTCCAGCCCGAAATGCTTCAAACCGGAGTCGCGCAACAATGCACCACCCAAGCTACCTACTCCAAACAGAAATGCTTTATGCATATCGGTAAATCCGAGGAAGTCTTCCAATACGGCTATCAGAGTATCGACTTCGTAGCCCACACGCGTACGCCCGGAGATGTTGACATACGACAAATCCTTGGCTATCTGGGAAGCATCTATATTGATTTCTTTGGATATCTGTGTAGAAGAGACGTACCGTTCGCCCCGCTGCTTGAGCAGCTTAACATTCGACAAGTACCACGGCAACCTGCGCAAAGTAGGCTCCGGCACTTTCATGCTATCCTTATATTGAATTGCCTGGTTCGTGGTCATTTTCTTCATTTCTTTCGGTTACGGGTTGACAAAAATACGTTTTTTTCTGAAAAGAATAGTCCTATAGAAGAAAGTTAACATAATTTCTACAAAAGTTTTATTGATCGCCAAAGAGAGATAACGGTAAACTAAGGGAAACTCCCACCGAATGGAACTTCAGACAATCGAAACCGGCAAAGACTCCTATCCGTGCCCTATCGGAAAACCCGATCGAATATCCGATCTCCGTATAGGGACGCCGACCATATATCACAATGGAACGAAGATGCAATGCTTCATCAAATGCTTTTCTTGACAGAAAAGGAAGATGTTTCAAAAGCAGATATGGAGTATACCAGGAGACATTAGCCTGTGTCCAGCGGGTATTAGTGGACAAAGCATAGTTATCCAGTAAACTAAACCCGGTATCGAAAGAACGTTCCGTAACCAGTATGCGGGTAGAAGCAAAATGCTTGAAGTCGGGGAACTGGAGATTCTTGGCATCAAAGAATGAGCCTGCATTCACTGACCAATACAGACGATTGAACATGCCGAACTCGATTTTCTGTTTGGCAGAGAATTGCATCAGGTGGTACGAGGTCAGATAACGGCTACCGCTCATAGGGAAGGCTCTGTCATATTTCAGGGCAAATGTAGGATAACGGGAAGCTTCATACACTTTCTTACCTTGCGACATGTGATAGTAGTGAGCCGGAGTATACTCCAACTCAAAAGAAGCTTTCAGGATATCATTCTCCTGCATCGGTCGGAAAGCAGTGTTTTCCGGAATATTCGGCTCGGCATCCCTCTTGAACCAACTTTTACGGATATGGTTATCCAGCATCTTCCTACGTTGCCAGGAAAATGAGGAAGAAAAAAGTAATCCGTTAGCCGGCTCTATCGCATGGTCAACTGTGAAGAAAGTATTCTCGTAAAGCTTCAGATGGTTATGGCCGAACAACGAGCTGGACATACTATTAATCAAACGGGATTCTCCGTTTTCCGAATTATAATCGGCAGACAGAAGACCTCCGGAAAGGGATAAATAGCCACGGTTCCGTGGAGCATAATCCAGCGTCAATTCTCCTTGTCCAATCCAGTTTTTGCGGGCTGTGGTATAATAGAAAGAAGGTACAAAACGAAGTGTAGAAGATTCTGATAACTTCACTCCTGTTTTTAGCTTTACTCCTAACCAGAAGCCATCCACAAAATTATATTCGGGAATATAAGCGGAAAGACCGGGTAAAGTCAGCCAGGCACTTTTATTGGAAGTTCTGAAAGTCTTTCCCCACATAATGGTGTTCAGTACTTGCCCGACTACTGTTTTCTTCCCGGACTTTTCTCCGGGTGACGAATCTTTCAAAGCAATCTTTTCTTCTTTATATTGATAACTCTGCACTTCTTCCAACCGCAACGGCACGTTACGGATAGTGGTCCAATAAAGAGAATCTCGCTTGTCGGCAAGCGAATCAACCTGAGTATCTTTGCGTCCGATCCGTGCCGGACGTTCAAATTTATGTTTCTTTGGCTGCACCATTGCGGTGGTGGTAACTACAGGTTTTGTTGTCGTATCCGTATTGGTTTCCGGCTGGATATCCGTTTTTACCTCTCTATAGTGTATTGCCGCCAGATAGGAAGCCTCTGCCTTGAAACCCATTATATCGATGGTAGAAGAGGTAGTAATAGAAACCGGCAGAAAGACAGAAGACTGTACTTCCTTGCAAGTGATCTTAATCTTTGCTTTCAGCCCGGTAGCACGAACATTGACATCAGCAGCCGATATACACCACAAATCTTCTACAATGAACAGGTCTCCTTCCAGCAAACGGTTATCATCTTTCTTGGGAATCACACGGATCTTATTTATCATTTGCCCTTCTTCTACAAAACAAGCGTCAAGTTTAAAACAATAGTATGAAAAGGCATTTTTGTTTAAAGGAGAGACTTTACCGAAAAGTTCAGAAGTATAGAGATTAACTGTAGTTATCCCCATGTCCACCTGTATTTCCTCAGGAAAAGAGTTTTTATTGGCTAATACCTTATTATTCCAGATATTGGGAGCAGTAAAATTCACGATCTGCTGTTGCTCCAAGACAAACAGCTTTCCAAGCCATTCTTTTGCATCTTTCCGCACCTCTTTGGATAGTTTCAGGACAGCAGGAATAGCGATCCCTTTACCGGTTCCTTTCAGATATGTACCGGCTGTATAGCTTTTTATCTGAGTACGATAATAAGGAGCACGCGCTATCGCTTTGCGCATCACTGCATAGGCGGGATCTTCATTTCCCTTGGTGATGCTTACTTCCGGCAGGCTATAGGTACGTTCGGCAAGCACTATATCCTTCTCATAATCACGATTCAGCATTTGAAAAGTAAAGGTCTGGGATATGAATCCTAAAGAAGAGACCTCACAGGTATATTGTCCGGCAGATAATTTCGTTTGAAACCGCCCATGCTCATCGGTAGTTAAACCTGACTTCATTTCTCTTAGATAGAGGGCGGCATAAGGAACCGGCTTCCCATCAGTATCCGTAACAGTACCCTTGAAAGATTGCGAAAAAGATAGTAGAGTAACCAAAGACAATAGAAATAGCCAGATGATTCTTTTCATATTTCGTATACTTGAAGCTAATTAGCGTTTTCTATTAGACGACAAAAGTCTCAAAAGATTGCAAAGTTCCACGCAAAATATTACTTTTGATTCTTAAAACAGAACGAATATGAAGAATAATGATTGGAAAGAACGGTTGAATGTGGTTTATTCTACCAATCCGGACTATAGTTATGAAATGGAAGATAATGGGGAACAAGTTACCCCGGAAGCTTCTCAACAGAAATTGCGTGTTCAGTTGGATCGCAAGAATAGAGGAGGAAAAGTAGTCACACTTGTCACAGGTTTCGTAGGTACGGAGAATGACCTGAAGGAATTAGGTAAATTGCTGAAGTCTAAATGTGGCGTAGGCGGAAGTGCCAAAGACGGAGAAATCATCGTACAAGGAGATTTCAAGCAGAAAGTGCTGGAACTACTTAAAAAGGAGGGATATACGCAGACTAAGCCGGTCGGATAATCCGGTTCACCGAAACAGACGGTCTATCAGTAAGTATATCACTTCTTCTAAAAGAAGCAAATATGCATAAAAAAACGACCGCAACGGAAATTCCCGTGCGGTCGTTTTCTATATATATATTGAGTTGAATTATTCAGCTTTCAAAGTGAAACGCTTGAAATCTACAATCTTCAATTCAGGGTCAGCTGCTGCCAACACTTCTCTTACAGTCTTCTTAGAATCCATAATATTTTCCTGGTTCAGCAAGCAAACTTCTTTCAAGAACTTAGCCAGACGACCTTTAGCGATGTTCTGGATCATTTGTTCAGGCAGGTGTGCAGCCTTTTCAGCAGAAACAGTAGCAATGATTTCTTTTGCTTTTGCTACATCTTCAGCTGTAATCCAACCTTTAGCCATGTTGCTTTCCATGTGGTCTTCGCTGTCCACGTGAGCCGGATTGATATTTGCTTTCTTCAAAGCAGCCTC
>USSR01000364.1 GCA_900557355.1 uncultured Bacteroides sp. | reverse complement strand
GATCATGGATATTCTGCAATTCCTGCTTCAATAGCCACGAAGCCGGATTGAACCATTGAAAAAAGATACAGATATCCGCCACCAGCAAATCCCATGAGTGCCGGTTCTGTATATGAGCCAATTCATGAATAAGTATCTCCCGACCATTCTCATCCAGATCTTTTTTCGAAATAACGATATATTTCATCCAACTGAACGGAGCTATATCATGCTCGTGCACTATTAAAGTTACTTTCTCACCATCCCCGGTATATTTACTCAAGTTCTCTTTCCTACCAGACTTTAGTAATCCGCCTAATTTCAACAACGAATATCCGTTGCGTAGAGCAAAAAATAAAATACCTGCCAGATATACCAACAATGCAACCTGTATCCAAGTCACCGTTACTTCCTCTGCCTGTAAATCCATAGACTCAGCTGTGTTCATCATATCCGCCAGCATCAGCCATTGTTCCAGTGTCATCATGGTTTGATGAACTTCTGTCTGCTTCTCTACAGTAACTTCCACCAATGGCAAAAGACAAGACAGCAACAATATGCTCAACAACGCTACCCGGTTGAAACGGTGAAACGTCTCACGGCTCAGCAACAGACGGTAGAACAAGTAGAATGCCGCCAAACAAACCGACGACTTCAGTATATAGACAAAGAAAATTCCCATATTGATATACTATTTAATAATTTACAGCTACTATTTCCCAGCCTTCAGTAATTCTTCTTTCATCACCTCCGCACCAGGAAATCCGGTAACTTTGTATGAAAGTTTCCCCTCCCGATCTATCACAAAGTATGTAGGTATTCCCGGATACTCATATAACTTGCCTAATGCAGCACTCTGTTCATTCGTAATCCGGTAATGAATTCCGTGAATATCGGGTATCGTAATTTTCCACTTTCCTTCAGGCGAACTTTCATCCGCCACATAGACATATACTACATCTTTCAGTTCTTCTTTAACAGGTTTCAAACTATTCATAGCTCGCATACAAGGACCACACCAAGTATTCCACATATCTATCAGAACCACTTTACCACGATAAGGACGAGTAATAACTGCTAACAAACTGTCCGCTGTAACTGCCGTATCAAGCTGACAGACCGTATAACCAGTTTTCTTTGCACTTTCCGCAAGTAAAGCCACCACTTTTTGATTCCTGATAGTCAAAGCTTTCTTTATTTCCGGTTCGGATATGCTATCCAACGTCAGCATCTGTTTCTCCGACAAAGGTTTCAAGCGGGCAAGAGTAGCTCCTAAAGGTTTCGCCCGTAAGATATCCTCCCAGATAGGTTGCGGTTCAAACTTACCTTTGAAATCCTCGGTTGCAGCACGGACAAAATCAGGATAACCGCCATATCGTATATAAGGAGAATATATAAAATCCAATTTCAGGATATCATCATAATAGTTCTCACCTACCGTCATATCCGCCCGCTTCACTCCTTTTTTTCCACTGATCATCGGGGCATAACTGATTGTACCCTTATACCCCTTGATAGCAAAGAAATACGACATTTCCAGATTGTTTATCATGTATGTGCGTGCAGCATCACTCAGCAACTTATTCTTTAGTATTTCATCACGATTTTTTTCGTAAATCTTCGTCACATACTTTTTATATTGGGCAGGAGTGACGCCGCAAATATTCTCATAAAAATTATCCGCACTGTAAATACTCGTCAGTCCGGCATACTTTGTCAGTTCAGTATTCAGACTGGAATACGTACCCTCAAACCAAACCAGTGGTCTTCTATCTTTCTTCCCGAACAAACGGCTTTCCGACCAGTAAATTTCCGGTAAATTAAATGTTATTTCAAGCTCACCACCCGGTACCAGAAATATCTCAAACCTCTTCCGCCCCACACGCAATGTAGCATCACCCGGTATCATCAAGTTTGTTTCATAATAAAAGCTTCCATCCTCAGCTATCGGAAGGGATTGACCAAATACATCAAAAAAGAACCAGTCACTGCAATTGAAATTCAGAGTAGTTCCATATACCGGATTGTAACCTAATATCTGTCCGCGGATCACCGTCTTTCCATTTTTCAAATCAGGATCAGGCAAAGGCTGAGAATAATCCAACTGCTGATTTAACAATTTCTCAGGTATTCCGATTTCCGGCTTCTTACCATCCAAACGCACCCCATAAATATTCCATCCTTCACTCTTCTTTGCAGGCATTTCATAAAAGTCGAGACTTTCCGCATCCATAGGAATCGGTTCAAACTTCAAAGTCACAGCCAATTCACCCGAAGCCGGAAGATTTGTCCAAAACTCTTTCGAAAATCCATCGCCACCCAGATAAGCATACATTTTCTCCCCCACCTGTACAACGGCTGTCGAGTCTATTCTTACTCCTTCACCCGGTCTGGAATATATTTTAGCCTCTATCCATGTCGTATCTTTCCCTAATATTACTTTCTGGAATTCTATTTGGTTGGTACTCGTTGCCATGAAATAAGGAGCTTTCACCACCTTCTTCGCCTGCAAGCCTACGCAAACAGCTACCAACACCAAACAAGTTATAGCAATGTTTTTCATAATCTTCGATATTTAAAGTTACTATATCTTCCCTCTCTCTACTTCTGCAATCAGCTGCTTCAGATCTTCCAGTGAGATATCTTCCTCTTTTACCAATGAAGATACTGCGCTAAGATACGAATTATTGAAGTATTTACTGATTACTTTCTTCAGTGTTCCTTTGCTAAAATCCTCCTTGTTCAGCACAGCATAATACTGGTACGTGTTACCGTAGGTCTTATGCGCCAGGAAACCTTTCTCCTCCAGCCCCCTTACAATCGTGGATAAAGTATTGAAATGTGGCTTCGGTTCTTCATAGAAAGCCAGCATCTCCTTCACAAACAACGGACCTTTCTCCCAGAAAAATCCCATGATTTCTTCTTCTTTAGCAGTCAATCCTTTCATAGTTTTTATTTGTTTTCTGCAAATAACTAAAATATTTAGTTTATAAACTAATTTTTCTCGTTAAATAAGACTAAACCCCAAAATACCTACAAATAGCGATTGCTATTTTCAAGGAAAATCCGTTCCTTTGCGCACGAATAAACAAAGAAAGAAAGGATAATCTGCAATGAATGAACCGCATAAGTATCGCGCTACAGACAAAATGAGCGACCTTATCTGTGATAACTACTCCTTATTAATGGTTATGAGCCGCTTTGGTCTCTCACTGGGTTTTGGAGATAAGAGTGTAAAAGACGTTTGTGAGGCACAAGGCGTAGACTACCGCACCTTTCTCGCAGTAGCCAATTTCATCAGTGAAGAACAATATGCCTATACCTATAGTGAAGATGAAGACGCTTTTTCCATCCCTGCACTCATGGACTATCTGAAACAGGCACACACCTATTTTCTTGATTTCAAGTTGCCGGTCATTCGACGTAAGCTCATCGAGTCCATCGACTGCTCAGGAACCGACAACATCGCCTATCTTATTCTGAAATTTTTCGATGAATATGCCAAAGAAGTACGCCGCCATATGGAGTATGAAAACGAGGCAGTGTTCACCTATGTAGAAAAACTCCTGGAAGGCAAGCTTGCCGAGGATTACGACATAGCAACCTTTGCCAGTAAACACAATCAGATAGAGACCAAATTGACAGAGCTGAAAAATATCATCATTAAATATTATCCGGAAAAAGAGAATAACAACAAGCTCAACGCCGTTCTTTTCGATATCTTCAACTGCGAACATGACCTTGCTTCACACTGCCAGGTAGAAGACTACATGTTTGTTCCTGCTGTGGCACAATTGGAAAGGAGATTGAAAAATGAACAATAATGCCTCTTCTATAAAAATAGCAGTTGCGGAGACTTCAGTCATCATCCGGAGTGGACTTACAACAGTACTAAAGCGTTTGCCCAACCTGAATGTACATCCAATAGAAATCTCTTCCCCAGAATCCCTGCAGAGTTACATCCACTTGAACACACCGGATGTCCTCATTGTCAATCCAACCTTCGGCGGTTGGTTTGACATTGCAACGTTCAAAACAGAAAACGGCAAGGTAGAAACTAAATATCTGGCACTTGTATGCTCGGTCATCGACAATAATTCACTAAAAGAGTACGACGACCACCTCTCTATCTGCGATGATGCAGAAACAATCTCCACTAAAATAAACCAATTGCTTTGTACCGACGAAGAAGAAGAGAAAGAAAATGAGCAGGAAACCCTCAGCCAGCGTGAAAAAGAAATAATAACCTGCGTTGTGAAAGGCATGACCAATAAAGCCATCGCCGACCAACTTTACCTCTCCATCCATACCGTTATCACCCACCGTCGGAACATCGCCCGTAAACTGCAAATACATTCTCCGGCAGGGCTCACCATCTACGCTATTGTGAATAAGCTGGTGGAATTGCAGGACATCAAGGATAATCTATAAAAAAAGGGTACATTAGGATTTATTCCTAACATACCCTTTATTCGCTATTATATATGTTTCACTTACATCTTTCTCCGTAACAAAGCAATGTCCTGTCTATTGACCGCTACCTCCATCATGCTCTTCAGCCTTGAATCCTGTTGTTTCTACGGATGCAGCACTATATACCTTCACATTGACCGTTTTTCCGCCAATCGTGATAGTGGCAGGTTTATAACTCTGTCTGACAGTGTATGACAAAGTTCCGTTAGCTTCCGAGTTAGCCTTGAATGATTTAGTGACGCTCTTGACCTTAGACCCGAATCTTGTAGTCAGGAAAGCACTTACAATCTTGGAAGAAGAGAACGGATTACTTACAACTTCATAGCCACATTTTTCATCATAAGTAACCGCATTATCACCCACCTTAAGATACTTCGTCTTATTAGCTGCCTCAGTAGTAGCCGCACCAATGTTTACCGGAGCTTCCAGTTGGAAAGTCCAGGTAGAGAAGTGAGTAACCGGAGCGCTATAAACCGTACCATCCAAGTTAACAGACACACTTTCCGAACCGTTCACCAGCTTCATGTTAGATGCAGGTATATCCTTTTCCTTCAAGTCGGCGCTCAAAGTGACAGGCTGACTGAACTTCGCACCCGAAGGTTGGCAGTTCAATGCCAACACAGCAGATTCTTCCGTCTTTGCACCTTCCGCAACATCTGAAGTAGGGGCAGCAGGCACATATGCCGTCACAGAGAAAGTCGCATTTTCAGGAAGGGATTCCGCATTTGTAATCGTAGTAGAAGCAGGAACCGTAACTGCCGTTTCAGCAGCACTCGACGACTGGTTACTCTCATCATTGGTAATAGTCGTTTCCTTGTCTTGCCCAACCACTTCATCCACTGCCTTGGTTTCAGTAGAAGCCACGACCATCGCAAAATCAAGCACCTGCGAGGTTTTCTCACCAAAGGCAACATCTACGCTTTGATCAATGCATCCGGCAGCCGTAGCTTTTACCGTATAGGCTACCTTTTCCAGATCAGAAAAAGAATAGGCACCGTCAGTGGTCACATTCTTTGCAGACGTTGCACCTTTAAACAACACTACCTTAACCCCTGTTGCCCCCGAAACTACACCTTCGATTGAGTAACTTTCCGTCACCGTAATAGTCGGATCGGCGGGAGTCTCTTCATCGTCATCTCCACAAGCGGTAAACGCAATGAACGAGACGAGCATGCTCATAAACAAATAATTAAACTTCTTCATAACTTACTTTTTTTAAAATTGTTAGTAAATGGATTTATTTTCCTATTTCCCGGTTTATATTTCTCTGTATGTATTCCGCCTGCCAGTAACGGTCGCTATGGTTCTCGTCCGGACGGGTATCATAACTTTTCAAATGGTCCTCACTCCACTCTTTCTTATTGGAAAGCACGTTGTATTCCCAATCGAAGTAGTCAGGCAGCTTTGCACGGAACCATTTGCGCCGGTATGCTTTCTTCCCTTGCATGGGGATGGCAAAATGGAAACCGGCATTGTATCCCCCTTCCACCGCGATACCGTAAACGCCGATGGCATAATCACGGAAGTGACGGGTAATGTCCGCCCTTGCCCCGTAATACCCGTAAACATAACGGTTCAACGAACCTTCAAACTGCAAGGCGCTACAAGCCTCAAAGTAGGAAAGCCCCAGCGAACCGTCTATTTTCCTCCAAGTGGAGAGATTCCACTTTTTATCCTCAAAGCTCGACTTGCCTGTCAGGCCAAACCTCCCTTTTACCGACAGACAATTATTCAACCTGTATTCAAGACTTCCGCATACGCCTGCCCGGTTGTTATTGAACAGCCCGATCCCCCCGGTTGCATGTAGCCGGGGATGGAAGGCTACCGTCTGGCTGAACGTCATAAATCCCGGGCGCACACGGTCCGCCTCACCGGAGATATTATTCCACACAGGAATAACTACCTGGGCCGTGACCTGCGCGCCTTTCCACAAAGACACTTCGAAGGCAGGAGCTAAATTCACAGCTCCCTCATAGATAATGTCATAACGGTGATTAGCCAGCGACACCTGCGGATAAAACACCCAGTCAATCTTTCCGAAAGAAGAATTCGCAACCGGAACGCCGTGTAATATTCTCCACGCTTCGCTTATATCATAATCCACCTCCACCACTTCCAGAGGATGAACCCGCGCACAGATTCTCACCTGCGGCACTTGTTGTTCAAGGGCTACAATAACGACACTGTCAACGATCCCGATCCGGGCATCCAGTATACGCAACGCCTCAGCCCATCCCCCGAAAGTACCCCGATAGGCGGTATTCTCCATCGCTATATATAAGGTATTTCCCTGCACTCTTGTCCGGACATCCTCAAAGCCCAACTTCTCCAACATCCGTGCATACGTATCATCCGCATAGAGTTTATCCTGAGTACCGGCGAATATCAAGAAAAGCGTCAGCCACCACCGGTATTTCCCGCACAAGCTCATCTGAAGCATAGCCGGCACAACCGATCCAATTGTTTATCCGTCACCTTCAATGCCCCTATCCACTTTTTAAAAGTGCCCAAGTGGTGCAGGTCCGTTCCCGACAAGTCATACATGCCCTCCTCCAGCAAGTACTCCGCATTTTTCAATGCCTGCTTTCCATGATACCCCGCCAATGAAAGCAGGTTCAGTTGCAGCAAGCAATCGTTGTCCTTCAGTTT
>USSR01000363.1 GCA_900557355.1 uncultured Bacteroides sp. | reverse complement strand
TCCATCATTGCCTTGCGTGCTATCACCTGGTTGGGACGTGCATCGCGGATTTCCTTGTAGGAAGGTACGGGGAGCCTCGGAGAAATAAACGATATTCGCCCAATTCTTCTCACGCATCGTCTGGCAGAAAGCGGCCTGCCATTCATCCGTGTTATGACCTATTTCGCCCATATACATCGGCAGATTCACTTTGTCACGGAAATCAATAATACTCTGGATAGCTTCTTTTGTAGGATCGCCCCCATAGCGGTGACAGGTATACATGATCTTATCATCAAACTTAGAGTCCTTGAACGGCTTGAAGCTACCGTTCAGTTCTTCCATATTAGGGAAGTACGGAGCAATGGGTTCATTGAATAGCTCATAACCGAGGATAACCGGCTCATTCTTATACCGGTCTGCAATCTTGCACCAAATGTCGCAATACAATTGCTGACTCGTTTAGCTTTCAAACAGCCAGGGATATCCGTAACTATCGTCGATATTATCGCCAGTCTGTCCGCCCGGAGCATCGTACATATCGAGAATCAGATAAAGGTCAGCTTCACGGCACCATTCCACTACACTGTCTACACGGGCAAAGCCGTCCTGAGCGATGGTCAGGCCCCACCAGCTGGCTGAACATTTCATTGATGAAACGGGGCGAGTTGGTCTTGCTGAACTTAAACATATACCCTTCCGGGTTCAGCCAGTTGCCCAGGTTGGTACCCATGATAAAGAGTTTCGTACCATCAGGCTTTATCAGGTCTTGCCCCTGAATTGTTATAAACGCAGCAGAATCCTGTATTTTTTCTGCCTTTTCACCGCAACTCCCCAACATCAGAGAAGCTACTAAAAGGGATGTACCCACTAAAATCGATTTCAACATGGTATTTTAATACTATAAGATTATTTTTTCCAACGATAAGAAGCAACGGTTCCATCGGTATTTTCAAATGCAGAATACATTAACCCTTTTACGTCAGCACCTTTACAACCACCTTCACGCATATCCTCCATCAAACGCCTTTCCTGATTGCGTTCGTCATTCCACATGCCGATAGAAGTTTCCGTAAAGACAAGTTCTTTATCAGGACGTTTCTGCTGAATGTTATTCAATTCCTCACATCTGCCGCCATAGTTGTGGTAAGCAGTGGCAACCAACAAACAGCATCCTAATAAAAAAGGCAATTTCAAATTCATGGTATGTTTTTCAAGAGTTAATTAATCTCCCCCAAAGGTAGGCAAGATAAAGGCATTACGTACCTCCACATTATGAATATGTGGATAAGATGAAATATACAGTGACGATAACTCTCTAAAGAACAAGCAGATAAAAATCAATAGAGAAAGTGAAAAAGTGGATAGGGAATAAGGTCATGACGTATACTTAACGTATCTTCATAACGCATGTTTCAAAGTCATCGCGCGAAATACAGGCTTTATTTTTCACTTTAGCACGATAATTATAAATTGTATTGACGGAATAACGGAGGAACTCAGCAATCTGCGAACTATCATCAATAGCCAATCGAATTAAGGCAAAAATACGTAATTCTGTATTCAGAAGTTCGCCTTTGCGAAGTATGATCCGTTCCTCCGGTTGAAGCAGTTTATTGAATTTTCCTACAAAATCAGGGAAAAGGTGTAGGAAAGCCGTATCAAAGTTCTCATATAATTCTTTCAAATCCGTGTCGAGCACATCTCGTGAACGTACCATTTTCAGAAGCTCTTCCACCTGCCCGCCGGTAAGCTTCTTGTTCACCATGCGCCGGTAAGCATCCAGTCGGTCGATGTAAGTAGAACAGAGTTTCAGGAAGCGCCCGATATATTCTTCTTTGATATGATTAGACATTTGCAACTGTTCATTCGCCCGCTCCAAATGAGCCCGGACAACAGAAAGATGCTTCATCTGCCTGTAAATCCAGACAAGAGCCACTACCAACAGCAGAGATAAAAACGAAGACGTTCATTCTGTTTCTCCTGCATAGCCTGATAAGTAAGATCTATAAGCGACAGAATGCCGGCTGTCTGCAAACTGCGGCTACGGGCATTGTAATGATTGGTTTCATTCCACGAAAAACGGATATAGCGATAAGCACGTTCAATGTCTCCTTCCTCATAGAGCAATTGTGCCAAAGTCCACAGGGAGGCATGGTCTGTAATCGCAAGGCGGATATCTGTCAAAGCGGACAAAGCCAAATAATATTTTACTTTCTCCCGATCACCCAAACGATGATACAATAAAGAACGGTGATACGTTACCAATGCATACTCCGGAGTATCGGGACGCACACTTGCCAGACGGTTGTCGTTTATCTTCAAAGCTTCCTCCAACCTACCGGCAGCAGCTGCCTGCATCTCTCTGCGTTCTGGATAAAGGGCGGAAGCAGGGGAAAGTACCTGCATTAGTGAATCTTCATAACTGGCAGACAAATCATAATAGCGACGACGTCGGAGAGTATCTTGCGTATACATCCCCAATTCACCGTACAGATGACGGTAATCTTCATAATAATCGGGCAATAAACGAGAAGAAAGTATAGAAAGGTTTATCTGTTCCAAATCCTCAGAGGCTTCCTTATACATACCTGCCGAAGACATCAGGTGCGCCCGTCGGATGCGGGTTTCATCGGCCGCTTCCTGTTCACCGTGACGCTGTACCCAGCGCAAGTTGCGGCCCAGATAAAGAAGGGCTGAATCGCATATATATGCCTTGTATTCCTGAAACATCTCTCCATTCAGACGGAAATACTCCGGTGCCTCCATGTCTGTCTCCGACAATTACTACCTTAAAGCTTCAATACGAGCTTCCCTCACTGCCACATATTCCTGATGTGCACCGATAGCCTCATCCAAGGCAGCAGGCCATCCATCCATTGCAGGGACATCAACCGGAGCAGACATTCCATGAATGCCCACTAAAGCCAATCCGAGAAATATCAGCAGTTTTACCTTCATAGGGACAAATATAAAAAATTAGTTTCCTATATTTGCAGCATTAACCCCCAAATGTATTCTATAATGAAAAACTTAGCACCTCAACGAGTAGCCGCGGTTGATGTATTCCGCGCACTCACCATGTTTCTCATGCTCTTCGTGAATGACATTCCCGGTCTGAAGAACATCCCCCATTGGCTTGAACATGCCGACATCAACGAAGACATGATGGGATTCTCCGACACCATTTTTCCAGCATTCCTGTTTTGCATGGGCATGTCTGTCTCTTTTGCCATCCAGAACCGTTACAGGAAAGGAGATACTACGCTTCAAGTCATTGCCCATATCTTCTGGCGTACAGTAGCACTCATCACTATGGGGCTATTTTCACTCAATTCGGGTGGCATAGCAGGTGGCATTTCCCACCAGTGGTTCTGTATCCTGATGATTATCGGTTTTTTCCTGGTCTGGGCCGTTTATCCGAAGACCGAAGGGTCAAAAAAGTACCTATTCATCGCAATGAAGGTGCTTGGCGTTGCCTTGTTGGCATTCCTCGTTCTATATAAAGATTTAAACGGAAAACCTTTCCATCAAGGTTGGTGGGGCATTCTGGGACTTATCGGTTGGACGTATGTCGTGTGTGCCGGTATCTACCTGTTCACCCGCGAAAGTTTGCGTAAAAATGTCATAGCATGGCTGGTCGTCATACTCCTTGCAGTGATCAGTCACTCCAATCTGATTCCCCAGGAATATGGTTTACGCATCATCCTTCTGCCTTTCATCCCCAGTGACTGGACACTGCATGCATTCGGTATGTCGGGGGTACTCACTTCCCTGTTGATGCAGAAATATGCCGACCGGGAACATCCGCGTAAATTCATTGTTACCCTTTGTGCATTAGGTGTCATCATGCTCATCGCTGCACTTTGCTCGCACCCCCACTGGATTATCTCAAAGATACAGGCTACTCCGAGCTGGCTGTTCTATTGCCTTGCTGCATTCTTCCCATTGTTCGGCCTGTTCTATTGGCTGACGGATGTAAAAGGTAAAACACCCTGGTTCGATATTATCAAACCTGCCGGGACTGCCACGCTTACGTGTTATATCATTCCATATATATGGTACGCCGCACAGCAATTGTTGGGCTGGCACTACCCCGAGCTCCTGAATGCAGGTGCTCCGGGCTTATTAAGATCACTCATATTCTCCCTCATCATCGTCCAACTGACCGGACTGCTGGTGAAGGCCAAAATAAAACTGAAGGTATAAATATGTATCTAAAAAGACGAAAAGATGATGTTAAAGCTTCAAACTCCTAACCATGAAGACAAGGTGCTGCTCCACTCTTGTTGCGCACCTTGTTCTTCTGCCATTATCGAATGCCTGCTTACTAACGGCATCCGCCCCACCGTGTTTTATTACAACCCCAATATCTACCCTCAGGCCGAATATGAAATCCGGAAAGCCGAGGCCATCCGTTATGTTCAGGGGTTAGGACTTGACTTTATGGACGGCGACTACGATTACTCATTCTGGCGCACCTCCATACAAGGAATGGAGGATGAGCCCGAACGAGGTGGCCGTTGCCTGAAATGTTTCAACCTTCGTCTGGCTGAAACTGCCCGTTATGCCTCCGAACACGGTTTTACCCTGTTCACCACTACCCTCGCCTCTTCCCGCTGGAAAAGCCTCGACCAAATAAACGAAGCGGGACGTAGAGCCGCTGCCCTTTACCCCGGAACCACTTTCTGGGAACAAAACTGGCGAAAAGGAGGATTACAAGACCGACGAAACCAGCTTCTCAAAGAGCATGACTTCTATAATCAGCAATATTGCGGTTGCGAATTCAGTATGCGAAGACTTGTAACCACTCAAACAGATTGAAGGATAAAAGTTGACTTTTTAATTCTTCCTCTTTATCTTACTCAAGGCATACTTGCAACCTCCTTGCGACCTATCTGCAACCCACTTGCTCCGTACAATCTCCACTCAGAGGTACCTCTATGTGGAGATTGTATGGATTTGATACGGAGCAAGTATGCCTCAGGTAAGGAGCAGATATTTAAAGAGAAGACATAAATGCTTACCTTTACGTCAGAAACAGAATAACTTATTTGCAACCGAGCATTGAGTTATGGTTACAGACGTTACCTGATGCTAATCAATAAAGGATACTCAGCGATAGATCAGCGTCGACAGATAATCTTCTGCAAACATTTCATTCGCCACTTCCAATAGGATCTCCGGAGTAAGTTGTTCAATACGTTGATAAACCGCTTCAGAGGTTTCATATTTATGATAATGCAGGAAGGTCTTTGCCATACCGAGGGCATTGTTCTCATTATTATCCGACGCTACACCTATCTGTCCGATGAGTTGCTTCTTGGCAGCAGCCAGTTGCTGGGAAGTCATCTTGGTATCACGCAAGCTTTTAAGTTCCTTCATTACCAATCGCATACATGTATCCACATCTTCAGGATCGCATCCGAAATAAGTGCAGAAGACACCTGTATCCGTATAAGAAGTCAGATTGGACTCCACATTATAAACTAATCCCCGGCGTTCACGCAGAGAAACGTTCAGACGACTATTCATACCCGGGCCCCCAAGAATATTGTTCAGCAGATAAAGGGCTGTACGTTTATCATCATAGGCATTGTATCCACGACTGCCAATCATGACATGAGCCTGATGCGTATCTTTATGTATAGTGAGTTTCTCAGGCGTATAAAGAGGAGGAGGCATACGACGGTTATCCACCGATACCGCAGGGACATCTATAAGGAGTTTCTCTGCCCAACGGATGACTTGCTTGAAATCCAAATCGCCCCAAACAAAGAAAACCATATTGCCCGGATGGTAAAAGCGGGAAGTGAAAGCAGCAGCATCTTCACTCCGGAACGTTTTCAGTAATTCAGGATTACCCAAAATATTACGTCCCAGCGGATGTCCGCGGAAGATCAAATCCTCGAAGTCATCGAAAATAAGTTCGGAAGGCGTGTCCTCGTAAGACTGGATTTCATCAATGATTACCTCCGTTTCCTTTTCAATCTCACGTTGCGGAAAGGTGGAATGAAATACAATATCCGCCAGCAGTTCAAAGGCCCGGCCGAAGTGCTCAGTAAGGAAAGCAGAATAGATAACCGTCTCTTCTTTATTGGTGTAAGCATTCAGGTCACCACCTACATTCTCCATACGATTGAGAATATGCCAGGCTTTCCGCTTCTGTGTACCTTTAAAAATAAGATGTTCCACAAAGTGCGCCATGCCTTGTTCATTCTCAAGCTCATCACGGGTTCCGGCATCAACAGCAAAACCACAATAAGCTACATTGGAATAGGCCGGTTGATGGATAATACGCAAACCGTTGGCAAGTGTATATTCGTTATGTCCCGGTAAAGGGAAAAGTGCTAACTTCTTCATTCTTACGTTCAAAACTGATTGAGGGCGCAAAGATAACTCAATTTGATGAGCTCCCCCTATCTTCGCAAAGCAAAAATACAATAAAACTTATTGCCATTTATGGAAAATTGCAGATATTTGTAGGCTATAACCTAACTACTAACAAAAATAGTATAATGATTGAATCCATTCAAGAGCTTTTGCAGAAAGAAGCACAAGCTGTTCTAAACATCCCCGTGACAGACGCTTACGAGCGTGCAGTAGAACTTATCGTGGAACAAATTCACCGGCGGAAAGGGAAACTGGTAACTTCGGGTATGGGAAAAGCAGGACAGATTGCCATGAACATTGCAACTACGTTCTGTTCTACCGGAATCCCTTCCGTATTTCTGCATCCCAGCGAAGCTCAACACGGTGACTTAGGTATCTTGCAGGAAAACGATTTACTGCTATTGATCTCTAACTCCGGCAAAACACGCGAAATCGTGGAACTCACACAATTAGCTCATAATTTGAACCCGGAGCTTAAATTTATTGTTATTACCGGAAATCCGGATAGTCCGTTGGCTCATGAGTCTGATGTATGTCTCAGCACAGGAAAGCCCAAGGAAGTCTGTGCTCTGGGAATGACGCCCACTACCTCGACTACTGTAATGACCGTCATCGGTGACATTCTTGTAGTACAGGTAATGCAACAGACCGGCTTTACAATTGGAGACTACTCCAAACGTCATCACGGTGGGTATTTGGGTGAAAAATCAAGAAAATTATGCGAAAAGTAATCGAG
>USSR01000362.1 GCA_900557355.1 uncultured Bacteroides sp. | reverse complement strand
AAGGCAGGAGAACCCCTGTACGGCCCGCCTGCTGGTGAATACTAAAAACCCCACGGTCTTTAAGCCGGTACCGTATGAGTATTACTACAAGGGAAATCGGGAGACTTTCTATTTTGACTATTCCCAATTAAATCTTCAGCCCGGAAAATACACCGTCCACAAGGTTGACGGCAATGAGGCGATAGAAGAGCGGCCGTTAGCGGCGGGTGACTACTATATGCAGGACGGTAGCATCCTGCCCGGGAATGAAGATGGCAGTCTGTCCCGTGATGAACAGGAGAGTTGTCTCGGCGTAGTCTTCTGGGTGGGTGAGAAGCCTAATAGTCTACACTACTCCTATCATTGGACGCATACCGCCAATAAGCGGGGCGACCACCTGCTGATGCACGACCATCCCGGCTGCGTGCACGGCATTGTGGTGGCGCTCACGAATGCTGGTAAGACAGAATGGTCTTCTACGAGTACGGGCAATACGTACACATGGCTCGTGAGTTATGCGGCTACCGGACAGGAAGCGGAAAAGGAATTGATGCTTGAGTCTACCCGCACTTTTGGTTACAATACTAGCCGCTGTATCCAATGGTATCGGGATTACGGAGGACAACGCACCGAAGCCTATGATGCCATAGAAGCTTTTGCAAGAACCAATCCTACACCGGCCGGTTGCAGCGGTTGGTACTTCCCCAGTGATTATGAGATGTTCATCATGACCCGCGGAACGCTCAATCTCGATGAAGACTACCACATGGACACCCTCCTCGATGCCCAATTCGAGAAAGCCGGAGGCAGTAAATTTAATACAGATGACTTCTATTGGAGCGGTACTGATTATGAACACGAGAGCCATTGTATAATATTTAGCTATCATTCTTATCCTTTGGCAGACAAACGGAATAAGTACTACGTCCGTGCCGTGCTTGCCTTCTGACCCATTATTGCGCACTGCCGGAGCAAGCCCTTCGCCGGAAATGACCGGAAAACTTGCGACGGCGGTGCAGACCGTTCAGTTCTTTGTAACAATCATTAAAACGAATGAAACATGAATAATTACATGCTTCTTATCGCTTCAATAATCGTCTGTTGTTCACTGATAGCGTTGCTCGAAAACGAAACCGTGTCGCTGGTTGAACCCAGTTGGGTGAAGCTCTCCCTGCCGGACACCGCCACTTACGATGCCACCTACAATACTATCATCGTTCCCTGCGACTATACCTCCACCGAGGTAGCGGAATAAGAATCTCATGTCAGGCACTTTAAGTCCAGTCGTTTCTTTACCAAGCGCTAAAAAGGTTCTGCCACAGAAAACAATACACCGGAACTCCGACCAAATCTAATGGTTTGAGTTCCGGTGTATGCTTTCAGGCTGTCCGTTATAATATTGCCATTTTACTTTTCAAGAAATGATTTCTTCATTCTCGCAATGTCAGTCAGATAATCCTGCAAATCCTGTTCATGTTCTTCCTCTTCGGCAAGAATATGTTTGGCGATGTCGCAGGTAGTGAAATCTTTCCCATTGGTAAAATCTGCAATTTCCTGATAACGAAGGATTGCGCAGCGTTCGGAGGCTACATTATCTTTCAGCAAACTGACAGAGTCGAACCCCTGCGGAGTATCATATTTGCATCTTGCCAACTCGAACCATTGCTTAGGGTCGAGCACCGGAACTCCTTCCAGCTCGATGATACGGTCAGCGAGCAGTTGCGCATGTCTGCGCTCTTCTTCGGCATGTTCCTCAAATTCACCTTGTACATCGGCACGCATGGCACCTTCCACTACTAATGCACCTACCCAATATTGATAGTATGCCAACCATTCTTCAGCTAATGCTGCGTTCAACTGTGCGATCAAACTTTCTACATCTAGTTTTCCTTGTAGAATTTTTACACTTTCTCTAGCCATAATTTTTATGTTTAGGTTACTATGTTTAAGTTGCCAATGTAACAGACAGGCGGGATTTTTGTTTATGGCTCATTGAGAATTTAACAGAAAGATAGGTTTACCTACACATAAGTTTGTAAAGTGCTGTTTTATCTGCCACCTGCAACGAAATTGAATTATCTTATTGAGAATGAGTGTATTACATCGTTGCAGATACCTGTTGCAGATACGTTGCAGATGTAGTATCTGCAACGCATCTGTTGGTCTTATAAAACTCGTACAACATGGTAGACAGTACCTCTGTGTACACGTTTCGACGGGATTTCATGTTTACGCAGAACTCGCCCGAACACACTTACCCGCTTGTTTGACAACGGTATGGCACTGCTTTTCTTTATATCTTCCAAAATCTCCGCCGGTGAAAGCCATTCGCCATTCTCTTTCTCTTTGGCCGGACGGAAATAACGGTAAAACAACTGTTCTTCGAGTGAAACTTGTTCAAATTCACGGTTGCTTCTGGTCATAATCTGCTCTTCGGACTGGTCGAACCAGTAACGTTCGCCATGATCGAGCTCATACATGGCCTGCGCGTAAAGCTGTTCATAATCTATCGCCTTGTTTGTATCTATCGTTCCGGTTACTTCGATACAGATAAAGCGGCGGCTGCCCGTAGGGTCGGTCAGCAAATCCTTTTGGTTGCTCGTTGCGATGAATGAAGCATAACGGCGCATTTCAAGCACGGCGTTTCCATAAGGTTTGCGCATATTTACAATCGGTTTTTGCAGGATATGTTTCAGGTATCCTTGTTGGGTGGCGCTGATCTGGTCGAACTCGTCAATGTTGATGAGCGCAAAACGATTGAGATACAATTCGGCATCCGTCTTTCGTGAGAAATCGATGCTGTCCGTATAGTATGCACGCATGGCGGGCGGGATGAGGCTGCGGCAGAATGTCGATTTACGGCAACCTTGCGGGCCTACCAGCAGGGGCGAAACATTATTCGCATATTTCTTATCTGTCCCACGCCAGTGCATGACCATGTTGAGAAACCAGCGGTGAAACAAGTCCACCCAATGCTTGTTTTCGCAGGGAACGGTTTGCGCCAGTCCGCGGATACGGTCTTTGCCGTCCCAGACGGGGAGATGGTAGAGGAAATCTTCCAACGGATTGAATACAGGGATGCGGTTGGAGTAGATATACCGGCTTATGTCCCTGTCCCATAGTGGAATACCTTCGGCTTGCGCATCTAGTGCGATACTGTTCAGCACCCGTTTGTTGATAGGATTGAAGTAAAAATGGAATGAGTTCCGTTCGCGGTATTCCACTTCTCCCACTTGGGTGTTGTAACGGAATTCGTAGCGCCTGTTCATAAACTCCTCTGTCTGGAGTGACAGGTACTGTTCTTTCCCTAAGCTGCTCTTCTTTCCGAACCCTTTTTGTTCTTCATATACATTCTTGACCAACTGGCGGATGAGCACCTCTTGCCGGCGCAGGTAATAGTGGAAAATAGTACGTTTCACCGTTTCCTCTTCGGGAATGCCCGAATGGAAGCAGTTGACAGCCAGTTGTGTCACCATAGCCTGAAAGTCTTCCCCTCTTTCGGGTGCACCTTCATCTTCCGCTTCGTAGATTTCTTCATGGGTCTTTCTCAAAGCCGCTTCGAAAAGCATGAATACAGCGCGCTCCGTGTCATATCCCGGCACGGCCCGTGTCAACGGTGACTTTTCCGAGCGTACCGCTTCCCGATAAGTCAGTTCTTCGGGCATCCCTGACGGTTGAGAGAGATAAAACGGAACGGAATCCGGTCTGTACATAAGTTCCGGGTCGTATGACAGCCGTGAGTACTGTTCCAGACTAGGCTCTTTGGGTAAAATGCTGAACGGGATTTGCGGCTGATAGCATTTCACGGCCAAACGATAGGCATGCGCGTGAAATATCTCCGCTTCTTCTCTTTTCTGTGGAAGCGAATTGTCTGGGCGGGTAAATTTCGCCCATATTTTCACTGTCCGTCCGCTCGAACCGGTAAAGACGCAGTGAGTCTGCGGCTGTTCCCATGCCAATTGTTTTACCAATGTAATCTCCGGGCCGCCTGACAACGGTCCGACGGTCAGTTCTACTATTCCGTTATAACTTTTCATTTGTTTCCCACCTTCCGTCCTGCGGAATTCCGCAGCCGGAAGAATCTTCGGAAGCTTGTCTGCTTCGTAGCAGCGTGAGTCGGGCAGGGAATATCGCAACACTTCTCTGAAGGCGGACACAGGCTGTGTCTTTGTTTCTGTCCGTGTTTTTCCTATCCACGTTTCCATATCCATTGTAGTCAGCGCAGTAGTTTTGTCCTTGTCTCTTAATTGAGTAATTTTCATCTTTTGTTTTGTTAATAATATTCTGCTAAGTTAGTCATATTTGCCCGTTCTTGCAAATAAACATGGATATTTTATCTGTTTATCCTTTTTATCCGTACATTTGTAGAATTTAATAACAATAAAACCGATAAACAGCAATGAAAGAACCATTCGATTATTCAATCGTTCCTTATACTTTCGGCTTGTGTGCAGCCGAAGAATGTCCGCGTGCCACGACTTGTCTGCGGCATATCGCCTTAGAGTATGCTCCGGCGGAGCGGGCTTTCCTGTCAATAATGAATCCCAACCGGCTGAAAGCGATGAAAAGTGCTTGTGATTATTACCGTTCCAATGAGAAAGTGCGTTATGCACGCGGCTTTATGCGTACGATTAGTGCTCTTACGGTTCGTGTGGCAGATACCTTTCGCTATCGTATGATTGAATATATGGGTAGAAAGAACTATTATTTGAAACGTAGGGGAGACATGAACCTTAGTCCGGTCGAACAACGGCGGATTATTGCCGTAGCCAAGGAACTTGGCGTTAGTCTGGATGAGTATTTCGACGGTTACGTGGAGGATTATAACTGGGGTTAGTCTTGTATATCTCCTTCTCTGAAAATCTTAGCTACGGTTTCGCTGTCGTTTCTCTATATGGAAACTCCAGTGTCTCTAGCGGGAAACGCTAGTATCTCTGGCTGGAAACTCTCGTTTCCATGCGCGGAAACTGTAGTTTCCCGCCTGGGAACCGGAGTTCTGACGCAGGAAACGAGCGCTTCAATGATAGGAAAATAAACTTTGATGCTTGGTGTGCAATATTTCTTCTTACCGCTGTGTTGCAGATATTTTTATCTGCAACGTATCTGCAACGGTATCTGCAACGCTATAATTGTTTATCAGTCAGTTTGTTATTTCGATTTTGTTGCAGGTGGCAGATGTTTTTTTATTTTTCAAACTTTATTGTAGGGAAAATTAGAGGTAATAGTGGTTTGAGGAAAAGAATCTTTTAACCTTGCGTGAGGAGGAGTTCTATTAAAAATATATATCTTTGCAAGACAGGTGACTGGCGTTAATTTATAAAAGCAGAGATTATGAGCAATAAAATTTATCCTATCGGCATTCAGAATTTCGAAAAGATTCGTAATGACGGTTATTTCTATATTGATAAAACGGCATTAATGTATCAAATGGTCAAGACCGGAAGTTATTACTTCTTGAGTCGTCCGCGCCGTTTTGGAAAGAGTCTGCTCATTTCTACCTTGGAGGCTTATTTCCAAGGGAAAAAGGAACTGTTTGAAGGATTGGCTGTGGAAAAGTTGGAAAAGGATTGGATAAAGCATCCTATATTGCATCTCGATCTTAATATTGAGAAGTATGACACGCCGGAAAGTCTGGATAAAATATTGAATGATAATCTTGAATATTGGGAAAGCCAATACGGCACCCGTCCGTCTGAAACATCCTTTTCCCTGCGCTTTGCCGGTATCATTCAGCGTGCTTGCGAAAAGACGGGGCAACGTGTAGTTATTCTGGTAGATGAGTATGACAAACCTATGCTGCAAGCCATCGGCAATGAAGAACTTCAAAAGCAATTCCGAAATACCCTGAAGCCATTTTATGGCGCTTTGAAAACGAAGGACGGGTATATAAAGTTCGCTCTGCTTACCGGCGTGACAAAGTTTGGTAAAGTCAGTGTATTCAGTGACTTGAACAATTTGGATGATATTTCAATGTGGAATGAGTACGTCGAAATTTGTGGTGTCAGCGAGCGTGAAATCCATGAAAATCTGGAAACAGAACTACATGAATTTGCAGCAGCACGTGGAATAACGTATGATAAACTCTGTGAAGATTTGAGAGAGTGTTATGATGGCTATCATTTTACGCACAATTCAATCGGCATGTACAACCCGTTCAGTCTGCTTAACGCTTTCAAGCGTAAAGAGTTTGGTAGTTATTGGTTTGAAACGGGTACGCCTACCTATTTGGTGAAATTGCTGCAAAAACATCATTATGACCTGGAGCGGATGGCACATGAAGAGACCGATGTCCAAGTGTTGAACAGTATAGATTCTGAATCCACCAATCCCATCCCGGTAATTTATCAGAGTGGATACCTAACCATCAAGGGGTATGATGAAGAATTTGGAATGTATCGCTTGGGTTTCCCCAATCGCGAAGTGGAAGAAGGTTTTATCCGCTTCCTGCTTCCTTTTTATGCGAACGTAAATAAGGTCGAGTCGCCTTTTGAGATTCAGAAGTTTGTTCGTGAAGTGCGTTCCGGTGATTATAACTCTTTCTTCCACCGCCTGCAAAGCTTCTTTGCAGACACTACTTACGAAGTGATTCGGGATCAGGAACTACATTACGAAAATGTTCTTTTTATCGTTTTTAAACTGCTAGGTTTCTACACCAAGGTAGAGTATCATACGAGTGAAGGGCGCATTGATCTTGTCTTGCAGACTGATAAATTTATTTATATAATGGAATTTAAACTGAATGGCACAGCAGAAGAGGCTTTGCAACAGATTAACGATAAGCATTATGCTTTACCTTTCGAGACGGATGAGCGAAAACTTTTTAAAATAGGAGTAAATTTTAGCGCAGAAACTCGTAATATCGAAAAGTGGATCGTGGAATCTTGAATGTATATAGAATTTCTGTTAGGTATAGGAAAATAGAACTTACATTTGAGTGCACTATATAATAATGTATAGGTGTTCCATATAAGGATGTGTCTATCTGAAAAAACATACTCTATGACATCGTTATCAATCAATGAGTTACAAAAAAAGTTTCAAGAAAGAGCCGAAAAATAGTCAGATATATTTGGATGTTATTGATAAGTTGTCTACTTTTGCACCCGCTTTGCTAGAGAGACAGAGCCTAATGATTG
>USSR01000361.1 GCA_900557355.1 uncultured Bacteroides sp. | reverse complement strand
CAACAAGTGATGATTAATAGTGGTCGGAATGATGTACGAAAAAATATTACTCTAAAAAGTGATACTAAATTAGATGAGGTTATCGTTACTGGAATTTATACTCGTAAAGCGGAAAGTTTTACTGGAGCAGCAACTACTATTTCGAGCAAAGATCTGATGCGTGTCGGAAATCAGAATGTGTTCCAGAGCTTGAAAAATCTGGATCCTACAATATACATTGCAGATAATTTTGATATGGGCTCCAATCCCAACAGTGTTCCGGATATGTCAATGCGTGGAACTTCCAGTTTTCCAACGACAGAAAGCAGTTCTTTGCGCAGCAACTATCAAAATCAACCCAATCAACCTTTATTCATTCTTGATGGTTTTGAAACAACTGCTGAAACAATAATGGACATGGACATGAACCGAATTGAAAGCATTACAATTTTAAAAGACGCCTCAGCAAAAGCTCTCTACGGTTCTAAAGCAGCCAATGGTGTAATTGTTATTGAAACAAAACGTTTAACCGGAAATCAACAGCGTATTACGTATAATGGTAGTATTTTTTTGGAAATGCCAGATTTAACCAGTTATGACCTTTGTAATGCATTTGAAAAATTGGAAGCAGAACGTTTAGACGGAGTATATACAAGTAGTAGCGCCAATACACAAATCCAATTAGATCAATTATATAATGGACGACGAAAACTTGCATTAGAAGGATTAGATACATACTGGTTATCCAAGCCACTTCACACTGGCATAGGACATAAACATAACCTAAATATAGAATTAGGCGATTCCCAAAATTTACGTGCAATCTTAGACCTTACTTATAATCAGATTACTGGGGTTATGAAGGGATCTGACCGCCGCAATATATCGGGTGATATAAATTTATCATACAGACATAACAAACTATTACTAAAGAATATCCTATCAATCATATCTAACAAAAGTAATGAGTCCCCTTATGGAGAATTTAGCGAATATTCCAGAATGAATCCATATTGGCAAGCAACTGATGAAAATGGGAATATAGTTCAATGGGTAGAACAAATTGGCTCAACATCAACCAAAGTAGCTAACCCTATGTATAATTCTATTATCGGAACCAGCTTTACTTCCAGTTATTTACAATTCACCAATAATTTTTATGCAGAATGGCAAGTTGATAAAAATTGGAAAGCAACAGCACGTA
Source organism: uncultured Bacteroides sp. (assembly GCA_900557355.1). Classification (GTDB taxonomy): domain Bacteria; phylum Bacteroidota; class Bacteroidia; order Bacteroidales; family Bacteroidaceae; genus Bacteroides. Next base: position 5,958 of record USSR01000361.1, on the reverse strand, counting down.
TAGGAGTCTCTGAAAAACGAAATGATATGGATGATTTCTATCCCGCCTCACATTCCATTTTTGCAAATGTTAATGATATACTTAAGCGTGGTAAGTATATTATAGAAAATGGTAAATCCAGTTCTATTTCCGGAGACTTGAATATAAACTATAATAATCAATTTGGTAAACATACTATCTTTGGAAATGCCGGTGCCTTTATCTCCGGAGAAAAATCATCAGCATATCGACACACGGCAGAAGGTTTCCCCAATAATCAGAAGGCAGATATTTCATTCGCAAAACAATATGCAGAAAACAGTACCCCTACTGGTTATTCCACAATTAACCGTGAAGCCAGCTTCCTATTAGCCGCTTCGTATGATTATGACAATCGTTATTTAGCCGATGCAACTGTGCGGGAAAGCGCATCTTCCTTATACGGTTCAGATAACCGTTGGGCTAATAGCTGGTCTTTTGGTATTGGATGGAATCTACACAATGAAGCCATCTTGAAAGGTGTTGGATGGATTAAACAGTTAAAACTTCGGGCCTCGATTGGTTTGACTGGAAATCAAAACTTTGATACCAACGCAGCAATTGCTACATATAATTATTACACAGGTGTCGTATATGGAGGCTTAGCTGGCAAATTTACAGGAGCTTATTTAGCTTCCATGCCTAACTCCAAATTAAAATGGGAACAGAAAAAGGATCATAATATAGGAATTGATATGAGAGTTGCCGGATTATCCCTTTCTGTTGACTATTACTCAGCAGATACCAAAAATATGTTAACCGATGTAACAATCCCAACTTCTACAGGATTCGCAATAGTAAAAGATAATTTAGGATTGGTACGTAATTCTGGAGTTGAAGCTAAAGCTAATTATACAATATGGCAAGGAAAAGAAGGTTTTGTAAATGTATATGGAACATTTGCCTATAACCGAAATAAAATAATTCGTTTGTCAGAGAGTATGCGGGCTTACAATGAAAAAATGATGAAACAAGCAGAAGATAATAATACCTCTGCACCTGTATTAATGTATCAAGACGGATTATCTATGAAAACAATATGGGCAGTCCCTCTAGCCGGTATTGATCCACAAACCGGACAAGAAATATACATTAAAAAAGATGGTACCTACACTTATACTTATTCAGCCAATGATATGGTTGCTGCTGGTAACTCCGATCCTAAGTATCGTGGTACAGGCGGTTTCACAGCCGAGTATAAAGGTATCGGATTAAGCGCTACTATAAGTTATCTTGCTGGCTGTCAAATGTATAATTCAACCCTCGTCAGTCGGGTGGAAAATGCAAATATTGCTTACAATGTGGATCGCCGATTGCTAATTGGTCGTTGGACTACTCCCGGACAAGTAACACCATACAAGAAATTTAATTCTGAAACAACCACACGTGCTACCACTCGCTTTGTACAGGATCGGCGTGAATTATCACTCTCTTCCATCAGTGCATATTATGAGTTTCCCAGTTCCATTTATAGGAAATTAAGTATGCAACGCCTGCGTTTATCATTCTATTTAAATGATATTGCAACGTTCTCTTCTATAAAAATAGAACGAGGTTTAACTTATCCTTTCGCAAGAAATATGTCGTTCTCATTAACAGCCACTCTCTAAATTTTATAAAGATGAAAAAATACATATTAATCCTATTAACATCCGTAGTAACATTATCCTCTTGCAGCGACTGGTTCGATGTTACTTCAGGATCTGAAATTCGAGAAAAAGATCATTATAGCACTCTAGCCGGATTCCAACAATCTTTAATAGGTTGTTATATTAGCATGACAGACAATGCCCTTTATGGTAAAGAATTATCCTGGTATGCAATTGAAATATTAGGTCATCAATTTAATCCTGTGACTTCCAATTCAAGTAATAGTAGAGAAATGCAAGAATATGAAAAATTCAATTACGACCACACACAAATATTCTCGGACATCGAAAATATCTGGGCTAAAGCATATTCTGTAATAGCCAATGCCAATGAAGCATTAACTAATATGGAAGGACAGGAGTCAAGTCTGAACGAAGTCTATTATCATGTTATCAAAGGAGAACTTCTTGCCATTCGTGCATATATGCATTTTGATCTGTTGCGCCTATATGGATATGGTGATTGGAAAAACCGTTCCGCAGAACTAAATTCTAAAAAAACGATTCCATATGTAACAACTTTATCATCGATCCCAACTCCTCAACGCACAGGAAAGGAGACACTTCAAATGATTATCAACGATTTGGAAGCCGCAGAAAAATTATTAAAGGAATACGACCCGATCACAAAAAAACATCCGGCTTCTTATTACACAAGTATAGATGCAGATGGTTTCTTCAAAGATAGAACTTTACGACTCAATTATTATGCAGTCAAAGCATTGGAAGCACGTGTATATTTATGGGAAGGCAGTAAAGAAAGCATAGACAAAGCTTTAAATGCTACTGAAGAGATAATCACAGCTATCGGTGATAATGGAATTGTTATGGACGATATGTACACTTACTCCTACCTGTTACCAGAAATTTCTCAATCTAACCGTTCTCTAGCATCCGAAGCTTTATTTAGCCTAAATGTTTCAGACGTTACGTCCAAAATTACCTCATATATAATACCCAACTTCGTCAACACAGACTATACAGCTATGTATATATCTCCAACAGATGTTGAAAATATATATGAAGGCATAAATTCAGATGTTCGTTTCACACGAATGTTAGATCAAACCCAAAGTGATTCCAGAGGATATGTCCCTATGAAAATTCATCAAGCAAGTTTAGACGAATTCAATAAGAACCGCTTGTCTCTAATACGCTTGCCTGAAATATTCTATATTGCTGCAGAATGCTATGCAACAAGTGCAACCCCAAATCTTGACATGGCATTACAAAGGCTAAATAAGATTCGCGAAAACAGAGGTATCAGCACCCCTCTTGAAAATCTAAATGCAGATCAAATCATAAAAGAAATACAAAAAGAATATCACAAAGAATTCATTTCCGAAGGTGTCATGTTCTATTACTATAAGCGAACAGGGTGTAAATCCATTCCTAATTATAGTGAAGAGATGACAGATACGCAATATTTATTGCCTTATCCTACCTTCGAAATACAATCCGGTCGTGTACAATAAACAATATTAATATGAAAAAAATAATTATAAAATCAGTCTTAGCGATAAGCTGTTTCTCTTTATGCCTCATTAGTTGCGGCAAGGAAGAAATACCATATTTTGACAGTCAATATAATGCTGTCAGATTCAATTCTACGAATGAGTACGATGCAGAAACCGACATATTTAAAGGGAATTATTCTTTTCTGGAGAATCCCTTTGATGAATATGGTGAATATGAATTGCCTTTAGTTTTGGTCGGAAATGTATCGACAGAAGACCGTACTGTGAATTATGTAATCAATGCGGAGGAAACCACTGCCCCCGAAAACAGTTATGAAATAACTGCTGCAGTGATTCCCGCAAATAGTTTAAAAGGAACAATAAAAATAAGGCTGTTTAATACTGATGAAATACAAAATGGAGCATCATATAAACTTTATATCCAGCTAAAGGAGTCATCAACTCTAGGGTTAGGACCTAAAGAATATATCACAGCAACAGTAAGTTGGAACAACAATATCATTGCCCCTCCGGCAACTGAACGATATGTATGGATGACATATAATTCACTAATAAAGTCATCTCTAACTCCAACTTCTTATTCTACAACGGCTTATAGTTCCAATGCTTTAAAAACAATTGTAACAGCTTTAGACTGGGATGATTGGGACGATATGACTGCGCATCCTGACCAACCACAGAGACCAACATATTTTACATATAAATATCTCGCCAATTATAGATTATTCGTAACCGACAAATCATATGAAGCTTATGCTGCAAAATTAGCGGATTATCTAAAAAAGTATCAGAAAGAACATCCCGATGCCCCCCTAGTTCATAACGAAGGTAATTTGAAAGGACAAATTATAGAAGCCAGAACATATTAATTTATATAATTCTATAAAATTATGAAGAAAAATAATATAACTCAATTAATAATATTACTGCTGCCTAATATTCTCTGGTTTACTTCTTGTTATGAGGATAAAAGTTCATTTGTAACAAACCTTATTCCAGAAGTACAAATTAGTATAAACGATAAGAATCAAGAAAATTCAATATACGTAGGTTATCAATCTCCTGTCGATATTGTACCATCTATTACCCAAGATGGTTTTGATGGTTCTAATTTGCGCTATGAATGGGCTGTAACCGAGGAACCCTCAACTAGCAATCCTGTTTATGAAATTATTGGTACAGAAAAAGACTTTCATGGTATTATAAATCGTCCTATATCAAATGGAGCCTATACGTTAAAATTGACTGTAACAGATGTAGCAAATGATAACTTACAATATATTTATTCTTGGGAATTATATGTACAAAGTAGCTTTCTAGACGGATTGTTAATCGCAGATAGTGAAAACGGAACAACAACAGATTTTACTTTGATTAACAATTCTCAAATAACAAATCAATATACAAAAGAAGAAAGAATATTTCGTCACATACTAGAAACTGCTAATGGAGCAGCATATGATGAATTATTGACTTCATTAACCTATGAGGTGATGGGGAACACAGCAATACTTGGTAGTTCTCACTTAAATCAGATTTGGGCTATTTCTTCCACAGGAAAAAGCATTCGTTTCAACTGTGAGGACTATTCAATAAACGGGACATGGGAAGATGAAAAAATATTTTTATATTGCCCCACCGATTTCCAAGTAAAATCTTATATTCGTTCTTCACAACTTTTCATCGCTTATACAAATAATGGACTATATTCATTCTTAAACGTAGCAGGTAACAAATTCTCTATGCCTAATTCTGTTTTTAATGGATTTGAAATCAATAACAATGTATATGCAGCAAATTCTTCATTTAGTATTGGTGACAATCATTTAGTATGGTTAGATAAACCCAAAGGTGCCTTTTATTCCTTAAATGGCACGAGTTATAACACATGTACTCCGTATATCTCAAATCCGGATTTCGATCCTAATGACATGGGGAGTCAAACAGCTATTGCCGCAACAAGTTCTCAAGATGGCTCATTGGCCACTTTCTTACTTAAAGACGATAATAGTGGAAATTATGCTATTTACACTTTAAGCCAATATAAAGCAGAAGAAGGCTACTATGAAGATCCTGATAATTGGGATGGATGGGTAGTTACCTCACCAGAACAACCAGCAGCTGCAAAAAACAAATATATTATTCCAGCGGCAGGCAAAAACTTATTAGACAAAGCTGTATCTATTTTCTTCGGACATACAAATAATGTATTATATGTAGTAACAGATGCAGCTATATACTCATTTACTTACGGTATGGGAAATGAAGTATCTGTCTCCACCACCTCACAGTTTACCCCCAGTAACGGAGAAAAAATTACAAAGGCCAAGTTATATCAACAAGGGCAATATACCAATCAAATTAATGTAATGACTGGTAATCCACCAACTATTGCCCCAAATGCATGGAATAACAAAGCCCTCATTATTGTGACCCAATCCGCAGAATTTAACGGAAAAGTCTCAATTGTTCCGATGAAACAGGCCGGTGCAGGAACCTTGGATATTTCTAAAGCCCTAATCTATGATGGTTTTGGTAAAATCCTAGATGTAACAACAACCGGATATTAATCTAATTTCATAAAAATACATTAAAGAACTGATATGAGAAAAAAAATCCTCTTACTTGCAGCAATGGTGGTAGCTTCGTCTACCACCATTGACGCACAGCGTAAATTTCCATTCTTCTGGAAAAAAAAGAAGGCAAAAACGGAACAAACAACTCCTGCAAAAAAGGAAAGTGAATATGATAAACTATTTAAGAAGAAGCATGAAACAGCTAAGGGGCTGATTACTCTCCATCTGCTGGATGGA
>USSR01000360.1 GCA_900557355.1 uncultured Bacteroides sp. | reverse complement strand
TATGATGTACTCGAAAGAACGCTTTATAATGCTTTGATGGCCGGAGTGTCACTTGATGGAAGCAGTTTCTTTTATTCCAACCCTCTTGAGTCTGATGGTAATGTGGAACGTAGTAAGTGGTTTGGTTGTGCATGCTGTCCAAGTAATATATGCCGTTTTCTTCCGTCTATACCCGGGTATATATACGCAACAAAAGCAAACAGGCTGTATGTCAATTTGTACATTGCAAATGATGCAGAAATGGCCGTTGATAACTGTATAGTCAAAATTAAGCAAACCACAAATTATCCTTGGGCTGGAGTTATCGGTATAACTGTAAACCCCGAAACACAAGGCGAATTCGAAATAGCTTTGCGATTGCCGGGCTGGGCGATTGGAAAAACCGTTCCTTCAGATCTATATCATTATTATAAAGATGATGGCAAAGAAATAATAAAGCTGCAGGTCAATGGTAAACCTCAAACATTTAGAATAGAAAATGGATATGCACTTATTAAACGTAATTGGAAAGAAGGAGATTATGTGGAACTGAACCTTCCAATGACAATCCGTAAAATATCATCTAACAAAAATGTATCTGATAATGCGGGTAAAATAGCTTTTGAGAGAGGTCCGCTGGTGTATTGTCTTGAAGAAACAGAACAACCGGACAGCATCTCAAAGCTGGTTATTACTAAAAAAACAGATACTGCATTGGACGATGGTATGATTGATGCGATGAAATTTAAAACAATCAATATTAATGCTGCGAATGGAGTTTACACTGCTATCCCGTATTGCTATTGGGCTAATAGAGGGAAACATAAAATGAAAATTTGGGTTCCCCTCAACTGGTGATAAATGAAAGAATATTAATACCGATATTCTGTACCAAGAGTATCATAAACAATTTTGTAGATATGGAAAAAATTAGGAATTTGTTAATTTTGATGTTTGTTTTAGGAGGATGCTTAATGTCTTGTGAGGAAAAAGAGGGTCATAACCTGACGCCTCAACCTATTCTCAAAATAGACAAGATATTAATTGATGGGGTTGAGTATCAATACAATGATACTATTGCAGTTAGTTCTGCTAATAAAGTAGAAATTGACTATACTATTGAAGCTGAGGGTGGACTTACTCAGATACAGAACTTGTATGTATATGGTGGTACAGCGAATAATATAAAAATGGAGACAAGTTTCACTGATCCAACAAGGTATTCCGGTAAACTGGTCTGTGATGATTTTCTTCCGTTCTTATGTAGTTTCAGAGTGGTAGGAATCGATAAAAAAGCTGGCCTTTGTTCTGGTGGGTTCGTTCTAAAGCTGCCTTTCAATGGATTTAAAGAAATTGAAGATCCGAATAAAAAGGGACTGTTTATTAAAGGTAACTTTGACTTGACCGACGTACGCTCCGTACAGCCCAATAATGCGGGTACAGCATTTTTTCAAGTGAATGATGGCAACAGGCGACGTTGGGATCATGTTAGTCATCCGGATAGTGACTGGGATAAGAGTGTTTGTGAGAATCTGGCATTTACATTTGCAGATATTGATGGAAGTATCACTCTGCTGTCACCCTCTATTTGGAATGAAACGCTTGGAAATAGTATCGGTGCAGTTATTATGGAAAATGCTCCTACTTCTTATTTCATAAAACTTCCACGCTTTACTAAATCCATGTGGGATCAGATTAATAATTATGAGCAGCTGGAATATTTGAGAACGTATCCATTCGCAGAAAAGAAAATAGCTGTAGAAATAGCCGGAGAATTTATGCAAGGTAATATACCGGACCAATATTTTCTAGTGAAGACGGGGAAAGATAAGATCGGATTGGTAAGAGTGTATTGGGTAGGTATATCTAATAATTATAAGAAGTTTGCTTTCAATATGAAGACTCAAAAATATTGAAATGATTAGATAACGAATAAAATGAATTTAATTATGAAAAATAAAATATTAATTTCCATTCTTTTGTTGTGCTTAACTTCAACAAGTTTATGGGCGCAAATAGTTAATGTGAAGGGTACGGTAACGGATGGTTTTGATAATTCACCTTTACCTGGAGTCGCTATAAAAGTGAAGAACAAATCGGTTGGTACAATTACAGATTCAGAAGGTAATTATGCGATTACTGCTGATAGAAAAGATGTATTGGTTTTCTCTTTCTTGGGTATGAATACGGAAGAAAGAAGAATTAATAATCAAACTGTTATTAATGTTGTCATGCAAAGCCAGTCCTATATGTTAGATGAATTTGTGGCTATCGGTTATGGAACAATGAAGAAAAGTGATTTAACGGGATCTGTCAGTAGTATCGGAAGTAAAGACATCTTGAAATCGGCTCCTATTTCATTGGAACATGGGTTGCAGGGTAAGATAGCAGGTGTGTATGTGACCCAGATGGACGGAGCTCCAGGAAGCGGCATAAGTATTCAAATACGCGGTGCAAATTCATTTTCAGGTGGAACAGATCCACTTTATGTAATTGATGATATACCTTTTGAACCTTCCACGGCTCCCGGGGCAGTCAGCAGTGGTAGCCAGGATTTGTCACAAGGCAATCCTTTATCATCATTAAACCCTTATGACGTAGAATCTATCGAAGTATTGAAAGATGCTTCTGCTACGGCTATATATGGATCTCGCGGAGCTAATGGTGTTGTGCTTATTCGCACTAAGAGAGGAAAGGTTGGAAAACCCAAAATTGAACTGAATGTTAATACCGGAATTTCTACGGTGGCGAAAACGCTTGATATATTAAATGCAGAGGCTTATGCGCGATATAGAAATGAGGCTAGAGTGAATGCTGATATTTATGATGCAAATGCTGCGTATCTTTTAACGAATCAACTGCCTTTTTTCGATGTATTTGGGAATCGGGTAGACTATTATACGCCTGAACAATACAGGAATCGTTCAAGTGACTGGCAAGACATGATTTTCCAGACAGCCGTTACTGCTGACGCCACGGCAACCGTGTCTGGTGGTAGTGAAAATATCACCTACTTGGTCAGCTTGAATGCTGCCGACCAGTCCGGAATTATCAAAAGTTCAGATTTCCAACGCTATTCTTTGAGAACAAATCTCGAGGGTAAACTCAATAGCTTCCTGACATTTGGCGTAAATACCAATTTAAGCTGGACAAATAATCGCTTTGTGAGAACAGGTTCTGATAATATGGCGCAACAAGGAGGAGTTATCCGTTCGGCTTTGCGTTATCCTCCGATATATAGTGCTTATACTTCATCAGATGAATTAGCCGATGAATGGTATGATGCCTCTAATCCTCTGACATATGTAACAACTCAGAAAAATGACGTATCTGGTTTTAAGACGGTCTTGTCAGGATATTTAGAGGCTAAAATATTTGAGGATTTAAGGCTCAGAACACGTCTTGGCGTGGACTATTCGATTAATGAGCGCAATCAATATTTGCCTTCGGGAACACGCGAAGCCGTTGCTGGAAGAGCCTTTTATGGAAACTCTAAATACAGTAAAATAGTGAATGAAAATCTATTGACATATCATAAAGTATTCAATAAGATTCATGACTTTACGGTTGTAGGTGCTTTCACTGCCGAAGTCGGTAAGTCTACCAGCCGTGAGAACAGCGTTTCCGGTTTTATGAATGATCACCTGCAAGACAATAGCATGCAGACTGCAAGAGAATTGACCTTTATAAGAAACTACAGGGCGAAATCAACCTTAGCTTCCGTATTGGGCCGTGTGAATTATTCATTGATGGATCGTTATTTATTCAGCGCTGCACTCAGAGCCGATGGTTCAAGTAAGTTTGCAAAAAACAATAAGTGGGCTTACTTCCCTTCTGCGGCAATAGCCTGGAGAGTGAGTGAAGAATCATTTTTAAAAGAAGTAGATTTTGTAAGTAACCTGAAGATTCGTTTAAGTTATGGACAAACAGGTAATCAAGCAATTTCACCCTATGGTTCATTGAGCAGAATATCTGGTGTGAAATATCCCTTTGGTGGTAATCCGGAATTAGGTTTCGCTATGAACTCAGATGGATTGGGTAACGATAACCTTTCTTGGGAAACTACTACTCAATATAATGTGGGTCTTGATATGGGCTTTTTCGATAATAGATTGACACTTACAATGGACTTGTATAGAAAAAACACAGAGTCATTGCTTCAAAGTGTATCATTGCCACCCAGTACCGGTTACTTAAGAAGAAGGGATAACATAGGCAGTATGAGGAATGAAGGACTGGAAATTACACTAAATGCCGTACCGGTGCAGAATAAGAATTTCAGTTGGGATATGGGCTTTAATATTTCATTCAATAGAAACAAAGTCTTATCACTTGGTAATGGAGTACAAAATCAAACAGTAAATGATGTAAGTGCTTTGATAAAGCCATTTATGTTGGTTGTTGGCCAGCCCATAGGCAATATATATGCGATGAAAGAACTCGGGATCTATCAAACTGAACAGGAAGTAATCGATCATGGAATATACACATCGCCGGATATGATTAAATTTGCTGTAGGCGAGGTAAAGTATCAAGATACAAACCAGAATGAAGGTGAAAAGGGTATATTGAATGACAATGACCGTGTGGTCGTTGGTAATTCTAATCCCGACTTTATATTCGGATTATCTCAGACTTTCAGATACAAACAGTTTGATTTGAGTTTTTTAATACAAGGTGTATATGGTAATGATGTGATAAATACGCTTAAATACAACTTTGAATCTAATTTGGGGCAATCTAACAATACGACGTGGAAAGCATATAATAATGCTTGGAGAGGTGAAGGTACAAGCAATTCACATCCCAAGATTATAGAATCTAATAAACGAGTGGTTTATTTTTCTGACAGGTATGTCGAAGATGGTTCTTTCCTGCGCCTTAAAAATCTCAACATAGGGTACAATGTGTCGCTAAAGAAAAACTCGTTAATACAATCATTATAGCAACCAACTTGTTCACCATAACCGATTATTCTGGTTATGACCCTGAAGTAAACGGTTTTGGGTCCGATCCTTCGAGAAGAGGAGTTGATTTAGGTAATTATCCGAATTGCAGAACATTTTCACTGGGTGTAAATGCTGTATTTTAATAACAAATTAAAACGAAGAAAATATGAAAGCAATTTATAAAATAGTCGCTATACTGTGTTGCTGTGCAATGTCTTTTTCCTGCTCTGACTTTTTGGAAGAAGAAGTATATGATTTTTATGCTCCACAAAATGTATATAAGACAGCAAAGGATGCAGAAAATGCTATAGTCGGAGTTTATGAACCATTGTTGTCAACTCGGTTGTTTGGTGAGAATATGTTTAAGTATATCGATCTTGATCACGATCATATCTGTTGTGAGACATGGATTGGTAAGGCACTGAGTGAAGGAGTGTGGGACCAGCTGAATGAAACCAATGCTATTTGGGAATATTTCTATAAAATAGTCGAAAGAGCTAATGAGGTTATTGCCAAAGTTCCCCCTATCGAAATGGACGAGACTCGCAAAAACCACATATTGGGCGAAGCTTATTTTTTAAGAGCGTTCTCCTATTTCTATATGGTAAGAATGTGGGGAGACCTGCCTATACGCACGCAGAACTTTGACCCAAGTAGCTATAATTATTCTACTCCTCGCTCATCAATTAAGGATGTGTATGAAACCGTTATTATCCCGGATTTGAAACAGGCTGAACTGCTCATGCAGTTTAAGGGTAGCGAATTGAACCTGCCGGTAGGGCGTGCTACCAAGGGGGCAGCCAAAGCTTTATTGTCAAAAGTATATCTGCACATTGCTTCTGCATCAATGCCGGATGCTTCTGTATACGTGAAATGTGGATACCAATCTAATGCGAATTCATTTAGAACAAGTCAAGTAGGAAACAATGTAGAAGTCTTTACAAAAGATGTTGTAAAAGGCTATGAAGCATTTGATTCGAATTCTTATTTTCAACTGGCTATGGAGAAAAGTAAGGAGTTGATAGCAATCGAGGGATCAGTGTCAGGATATAAGTTGAAGAACACATTTATGAATACATTTCAGAATCTACAAACTGACGATGAAGAAGTTATATTCGTATTAGGTACTGCCAATGACCCAAACTTTATGTCTCGCTATTTGGACTATTATTCATACAAGTCGGGTGATATAGCTTATTCCAAATGGATTGGTCGTGGATATATATTTGTATCTAACGCATTTTATAATTCTTATAAAGAAGAAGAATATGGTTCGATAGATGATCAACGTATTAAAGATGGATTCTCGCATCTCTACCGGAAATATGATAATACAGGAAACTATACATGGCGTGTTTATCCCGATACAGAAAGAGATATCTATCAGGAACAGGTTCCTAATGAGACTTTGCTGGATGAAAATGATTCGGGTTTCACTACCAAATATGATTGGTTTAACGGCTCTTCGGCTGATAAATATACCGATGCTACACTACCTTTCTTGCGTTATGCTGATGTATTGCTTATGTATGCCGAGGCTATGAATGAAGTTCATGGGCCGACCTTTGTCGATGAATTCGGAAAAAGTACCATTGATTATGTAAATGTGGTGCGTGGCAGAAGCGATGCTAAATTGGTGTCTTTCGATACGGAGTATGCAATGAATGCATCCAAACTATCAGAGCGTATTGGCATGAGATCTTTTATATTGGCTGAAAGAGGGCGTGAACTTTATCAAGAATTGAACAGAGCGTTTGACCTGAAACGTTGGGGAGTCTACTTGCAAGTGATGAATAAAGTCAATGCTGTTAGGAATATCGGTAAGGCAAGGCAAGAACGTAATTTGCTTTATCCTCTTCCGAAATCAGAGATGGATGCTAATATGTATATTGAATCAAATAATCCGGGTTGGTAAAGTTGTGTTTTAAAACATCAGGATTATAGATGGTTTTTAATAGGAATATATAATGATATCATTGATAATGAAGAATAAGAAGTTGCTCGTTGCTATAGGTCTTGTTACTGTTTTTGCCGCCTGCAGCTTGGGCGATAAAGGGAAGGTCCGCCATGTGCGGACCCCCGAAACTGTAAAACTACTTGCCAATCTTAAGAAAGTGTCAGCCCTCGGCTTCATGTTCGGACATCATGATGATACTAACTATGGTATAGGCTGGGATGGTGAAGAGGGACGCTCCGACGTAAAAAGCGTGTGTGGAGATTATCGC
>USSR01000359.1 GCA_900557355.1 uncultured Bacteroides sp. | reverse complement strand
TACATTGGTGGCTGTGAAGACTGTTACACCGGAAGAACCTGATCAAATTGTGATTGAAGGTGTGAGAGAAGTAGGTGCTCCTCGCGTAAGCGAATTGCTTAATCCTACCCACAACCATGCTGGTAAATCTTGGTGGGAAAATGCAAACGATTATATTTTGATTACTAAGGTGAGCTATAAGTTGTATAATCAACAGGAGGCTGCAGGTGAAGTGAAAGACGTTGATGTTACAGAATTCATCAAGAGCTTGAACTATAACGATACAAAAGATTCTGTACTTGAAATGAAGATTTCTGCATGGAGTATCTATCGTGCGTGGTTTGAGGTTTATCCGGTTACCACAACTTATACAATTTCTTATAAAAACAGCAAAGAAGTTTTAGGTACAATCAAGGCTGATGCTCTGAATGGTACTGCTGCACAGTATGAAGAAATGGCTCATCCCAGCCATGCACACGCTTATCAGCATGGTCACGGACATGGCGCAAGTGAAAATGCCGGTGGTGGTATTGTTTTGCCCGATTAATAGAGTGTGTAGGTACGTTTAAATAAGAACAATAAAAAATATATAAAAATGAAAGCTAAATTCTTAACCTTGTCCATCTTATTGGCTGGTTCTTGTGTATTGGCTAATGCACAAGAAAAGAAAAATTATTATACGAAGAAGGCTTCAGACAACATCTTTGTGGGTGTTGGTATTGGAGGCATGTCTGTTCTGAATGGCGGCTTGAATACTCCGACCATGAACTTCAATCTCCAGATTGGTAAATATATTACTCCGACTTGGGGTGTACGTGGTGAAGTGAGCGGTTTGTGGCAGAGTCTTGACGATCAGGATAATACTTACTTTGATAAGAGTGCAAACAGCGAGTATCACAAATATTGTAAAAAGTTTGGTGAAATCAACTTGGATGCTATGCTCAACCTGACAACTCTGTTCGGTGGTTATAACCCCAATCGTGTGGTAGATTTCTATTTGTTTGCCGGTCCTACAATGAACCTTGCTTCCAAAGGTACGGAATTTACAGGCGGTATGGTAGGTGATGCTTATCAGCTGGCTGAAAATGATGATATTAAGGCTCGCTTTGGCGCAACTGCTGGTTTGGGTTTGGGCTTCAACCTGAACAAAAAACTGGCTTTGAACGTGGAAGGCCGTTTTGGTGTAACTCCATCTATCTTTGGCGATGCAAGCGACTGTCGTAAGGCTGAAGCTACTGCCCGCGTAAATGTAGGTTTGACTTATACATTTGGTGGTAAGAAGTTTGTGAAGGTTTCTGATATTGACGAAGATGCTATCAATGCTGAAATCAACCGCTACAGAAGCGAGTTGGCTCAAGCTCAGGCTGATTTGGCTAATTGCAAGAATTCATTGGCTAACATGAAGCCGGAAGTTAAGGAAGTTGTCAAGGAGATCCAGACAGCCGGTCCTCGTGCTATCTTCTTCAAAATCGGTAGTGCCCGTTTGGATGATTATGGTAAGGTTAATATTCAGTTGGCTGCTAAGATTCTGAAGGCTAATCCTGATAAGAAATACAAAGTTGCAGGTTACTGTGATAAGGCTACAGGTAGTGCAGCATACAACCAGAAACTCTCTGAAAAACGTGCTCAGGTTGTTTACGATGCTTTGATTGCCGAAGGTGTAGACAAAGATCAACTTGAATTCGTCGGATTTGGTGGTACTGAAAATATGTTCAGTAAGAACTATTTGAACCGCGTAGTGATCCTTGAATAATATACTTTGTTAAAACGAGATTCTGAAGAAGGCGCCTGATTTTCCAGACGCCTTCTTTTTAATCTCTGATTGAATTTATCTGCAATGGTGAAGTTTAAGTTGTGCTTTGTTGCTCTGCTTTGTTGTATGTCCTTTTCTGTTTCTGCCCAACTTACGTATGGCACGACGGGATTGTTGCACGCACCTTCTGCTGAAATGCAGCGTGACAAGACGCTTATGATCGGCGGTAATTTCTTGAACAAAGAATTAACTCCCCCCACCTGGTATTATCATACGTACAATTACTTTCTTAATGTAACGATATTTCCCTGGATGGAAGTGGCATATACATGTACGCTTTTCAAAGCGGAAGCATTGGGATTAGGGCCTTATGGTTATAGCGGATTCACCAATCAAGACAGATATTTCTCGCTTCGGCTGAGGGTTTTAAAGGAGGGATGGCTTTGGAAATACATGCCTGCTGTGGTGGTGGGTACTTCTGATCCTTTTACTTCGACAAACAGCGAAATGGCTCCCACGGAAGGCAATGGCTATTACAGCCGTTTCTACGTTGCAGCTACTAAACATATTCCTTTGGGAAAGGAAGAAATAGGAGTGCATCTTTCTTACCTTTACAACAAACGTAAGGATTATAAGTTGAACGGAGTGGCGGCGGGTATCACCTACAATCCCTCTTTTCATCCCCAATTGCGGTTGATTGCGGAGTACGATTCCAAAGATTTTGCTTTTGGCGCCACTTATCAATTGTTCAATTGCCTGCACTTTCAGGTGGAAATGCAGAAGATGCGATACTTCAGTGGCGGAGTGACCGTTAATATTCATCTGAAGTGAACGGAGTATAAAAAAAGTATGAAAGGGATGTTTGATGTTATCAAGCCTCCCTTTTTCTGTATTATATATGCAAGATTAACGGTGGATTTCAAATTTTAATCGTAATTTTGTAGCCCATTATGAGTAGAATATTAGCTATTGATTACGGTAGAAAGCGTACGGGAATAGCTGTCAGCGATACATTGCAAATGATTGCTAACGGGCTGACCACTGTGCCTACGCATGAGTTGCTGGCATTCATCCTTGATTATGTAGGAAAAGAACCGGTGGAACGTATTCTTGTAGGCTTGCCTAAACAAATGAATAATGAGGCTTCGGAAAATATGAAACGTATAGAACCTTTCGTTCGTTTGTTGAAGAAAAAGTTACCGGAAATGCCTGTTGAGTATGTTGACGAGCGCTTTACATCCGTTTTGGCACATCGCACTATGCGGGAAGCCGGGCTGAAGAAGAAAGACCGCCAGAATAAAGCTTTGGTGGACGAGATCAGTGCGACTATTATTCTGCAAAGCTATTTGGAAAATAAACGTTTTATATTATAATTAAGGTATATATACTTATATATATTGATTTAGTAATTTGTAACTTAGAGAAAGAATGATTTTACCCATTTATGTATACGGTCAGCCCGTACTGAGGAAAGTGGCGGAAGATGTTGCTCCCGACTATCCAGATTTGAGAGAGTTGATTGCAAATATGTTTGAAACGATGGATAATGCCGAAGGGGTAGGACTTGCGGCGCCGCAAGTAGGATTGCCCGTTCGCGTTGTAGTAATTGATCTGGATGTATTATCAGAAGACTATCCTGAGTATAAAGGTTTCCGGAAAGCATATATCAACCCCCATATCCTGGAGGTATCTGGTGAAGAGGTTTCTATGGAAGAAGGATGCCTGAGCCTTCCGGGCATTCATGAAGCAGTGAAACGTGGTAATAAAATCCATGTAACGTATATGGATGAGGATATGGTGGAGCATGATGAAATTGTCGAGGGCTACCTGGCGCGTGTGATGCAACATGAATTTGACCATTTGGAAGGAAAGATGTTCATTGATCATTTGTCTCCCTTGCGCAAGCAAATGATTAAGGGGAAACTGAATGCGATGCTGAAAGGAAAGGCTCATTGTACGTATAAAGTCAGGACTGTGAAATAAGCTAATCTTATAATAAGGTATAAAAGGCTCAAAAAATATAAAAAGTCTTCCGTTAATCCCGCCAAGTAAATGAAAAGCATTAAATTTGTTTCGTTTACAAGCATTTATAAGACAAGATGATAAAAAAGATACTGACGGCTTTCCTGTTGCTTCCTACGTTGCTGTGTGCGCAGATCAATACGGAGCGAGTGATGACAATCGCACGCAACGCGTTGTATTTTGAAGACTATGTGCTTTCTATCCAGTATTTTAACCAGGTAATTAACGCTAAGCCTTATTTATATGAGCCTTACTTCTTTCGCGGTTTGGCAAAAATCAATTTGGATGATTTCCAAGGTGCGGAAGCGGATTGCGATGCGGCTATCGATCGTAATCCTTTTGTAGTAGGTGCCTATCAGATACGTGGATTGGCCCGTATCCGGCAGAATAATTATAACGGTGCTATTGAAGATTATCAGACAGCTCTGAAATATGATCCGGAGAATCTTGTTCTGTGGCATAATCTTTCTCTTTGCCATATGCAGAAAGAGGATTATGATGCGGCCAAAGAGGATTTGGGGAAACTACTGAAGATAGCTCCCAGGTACACGCGTGCTTATCTGATGCGTGGCGAAGTATCGTTGAAGCAAAAGGATACAATACAGGCTCTGAATGACTTTGAAACGGCAATCGATATGGACCGTTATGATCCCGATGGATGGAGCGCACGTGCTATTGTCCGTTTGCAACAGGGCAAGTATACAGATGCCGAAAGTGACTTGGATCAGGCCATTCATCTGAGTGCGAAGAATGCTGGTAATTATATCAATCGTGCATTGGCGCGTTTCCATCAGAATAATCTGAGAGGTGCCATGAGTGATTATGACTTGGCATTGGACATCGATCCCAATAACTTCCTGGGGCATTATAACCGTGGTTTGCTTCGTGCACAGGTAGGTGACGATAACCGGGCACTTGAAGACTTTGATTTTGTCCTGAAGGTGGAACCGGATAATATGATGGCAACTTTCAACCGTGGCTTGCTGCGTGCACAGACGGGTGATTATCGTGGTGCTATCAGTGACTATTCGAAGGTGATTGGCGAATATCCTAATTTTATGGCCGGATACTATCAGCGTGCCGAAGCCCGTAAGAAGATCGGTGACCGTAAGGGTGCCGAAGAGGATGAATTCAAAATCATGAAGATGCAGATAGACAAACGTAACGGGGTTACGACAAGTGATAAGGACGTTGCAGACAATAATCAGGATAACGAGGATACGAGCAAGACGCGTAAGAAATCCGATAAGAATATGGAGAATTACCGGAAAATCGTGATTGCTGATGACTCGGAAGAAGACCAGAAATATAAGAGCGACTACCGCGGTCGTGTTCAAGACCGGAACGTAGCCGTTAAGATGGAACCGATGTATGCATTGACATATTATGAGAAATCGAGTGAAGTGAAGCGCATTGTTCATTTCCATAAATATATTGAGGAGTTGAATCATGAGAAACTGTTCCCGAAACCATTGCGTATTACTAATATGGAAGCTCCGTTGACGGAAGAACAGGTGAAATTCCATTTTGCTCTGATCGATACCCATACTTCGGATATCGTATCCAATGATAGGGATGCCAAGAAACGTTTCCTGCGCGGACTTGATTTCTATCTGGTTCAGGACTTCGCCAGTTCTATAGATGACTTTACGCAGTCTATTTTGCTGGATGATAAATTCTTCCCGGCTTACTTCATGCGTTCGTTGGTGCGTTATAAGCAATTGGAATATAAGAAGGCGGAAGCCGGTCTGACCGAAGGTGTTCCCGGAGCTGCTGTTGATAGTAAGAATCAAGCGGAAGTAACTGCCTTGGATTATGATATTGTGAGAAAAGATTTGGATCATGTCATCCAATTGGCACCTGATTTTGTTTATGGGTATTATAATCGTGCCAATGTGCTGTCTCTGTTGAAAGATTACCGTGGAGCATTGGTAGATTATGACAAGGCAATCGAACTGAATAAAGACTTTGCCGAAGCTTATTTCAACCGTGGGCTGACTCATATCTTCCTGGGCAATAACAAGCAGGGTATTACAGACCTGAGTAAAGCAGGAGAATTGGGTATTGTTTCTGCTTACAATATTATTAAGCGGTTTACCAATACTCGTGAATAACATTTTTTTGCTAAAAAATAAAATATCAAAAAGAATTAGCTATTTTTGCGTTCTGAAAATTGAAATATACACAACATTATGATAAAGATTACATTTCCAGACGGCTCCGTACGCGAATATAATGATGGAGTAACGGGACTGCAAATTGCAGAAAGTATCAGCTCTCGCCTGGCACAGGAAGTGCTGGCATGTGGCGTGAACGGTGAGATTTATGATTTGGGGCGTCCTATCAACGAGGATGCTGAGTTTGTTCTCTATAAATGGGAAGACGAGCAAGGTAAGCATGCATTCTGGCATACCAGTGCTCACTTGCTGGCGGAAGCCTTACAGGAATTATATCCGGGCATTCAGTTCGGTATTGGTCCTGCCATTGAAAACGGTTTCTACTATGATGTGGATCCGGGTGAGGCCACTATTAAAGAATCTGACCTTCCGGCTATTGAGGCTAAAATGGCAGAACTGGTAGCAAAGAAAGAAGCTGTTGTGAGAGAAAGTATTTCAAAAGCGGATGCATTGACAAAATTCGGTGATCGTGGAGAAACTTATAAATGTGAATTGATCTCTGAATTGGAGGATGGTCACATTACTACTTATACGCAAGGTGCTTTTACGGATTTGTGCCGTGGCCCGCACTTGATGACTACTGCGCCGATTAAGGCTATCAAATTGATGTCGGTAGCCGGTGCTTACTGGCGTGGACATGAAGACCGCAAGATGATGACGCGTATTTACGGTATCACTTTCCCAAAGAAAAAGATGCTGGATGAATATCTGGTTGTTCTGGAAGAAGCCAAGAAACGTGACCATCGCAAGATCGGTAGGGAAATGGATTTGTTCATGTTCTCTGATACGGTAGGTAAAGGTTTGCCTATGTGGTTGCCGAAAGGTACTGCATTGCGTCTGCGTTTGCAAGAATTCCTGCGCCGTATTCAGGCACGTTACGATTATCAGGAGGTTATTACTCCGCCGATTGGTAACAAGCTGCTGTATATAACTTCCGGTCACTATGCTAAATATGGTAAGGATTCATTCCAGCCTATTCATACACCCGAAGAAGGAGAGGAGTACTTCCTGAAACCGATGAACTGTCCTCACCACTGTATGATTTATAAAAATTCTCCGCGTTCATATAAGGATCTGCCTTTGCGCTTGGCTGAATTCGGTACGGTTTGCCGTTATGAGCAAAGTGGTGAATTGCACGGATTGACACGTGTACGTAGCTTTACACAGGATGATGCACATATTTTCTGCCGTCCCGACCAGGTGAAAGATGAATTCCTGCGCGGA
>USSR01000358.1 GCA_900557355.1 uncultured Bacteroides sp. | reverse complement strand
TTAAGAAGACGGTACGGAAGTTATTCTCGGTACTATTGCCGTCGATGTATCCAGCGACTGGGCACGTTTCCCGCGTTATGGCTTTGTCGCCACTTTCGACGCTTCTAAAACGGAAAGTAAAATTCAAGAGGAAATGGCTTTTCTGAACCGTTGCCATATCAATGGTGTGCAGTTTCAGGATTGGCACAACAAGCACCACTGGCCGTTGGGCGGTACGCGCGAACATCTCGATGCGGTATATAAGGATATTGCCAACCGGGATATCTATACACAGTCGGTAAAGGATTATATCCGCGTCCAGCACTCGTATGGAATGAAGGCGATGTTCTATAATCTTTGTTTCGGTGCGCTCGATGATGCAGCGGGTGACGGTGTGAAAGAAGAATGGTACATCTTTAAAGGCACAGGACATACGGATAAGGATGCCCATACGTTGCCCGACAGTTGGAAAAGCAATATCTATTTGCTCGATCCGGGTAATGCCGAGTGGCAGGCATATATTGCCCAGCGCAACGATGATGTCTATGCCAATCTTGACTTTGACGGCTATCAGATAGACCAGTTGGGCAACCGTGGCGACCGCTATGATTACAAGGGGAATAAGGTGAATCTGCCTAAGACTTATGTTTCGTTTATTGAAGCCATGAAGGGGAAACATCCTGATAAACGACTGGTGATGAATGCAGTAAGTAGCTACGGGGCATCCCAGATTGCAGGTACGGGCAAAGTCGACTTCCTGTATAATGAAGTTTGGGGGGATGAAGCTGATTTCACGGACTTATATACGATCCTGAAAGCGAACCATCAGTACGGAAATCAGGCACTGAAGACGGTGTTTGCGGCTTATATGAATTATGAGAAGAGTTCCGGTGAATTCAATATGCCGGGAATTTTGCTGACGGATGCGGTGATGTTTGCTCTGGGCGGTTCGCACCTAGAATTGGGAGGCGACCACATGTTGTGCAGCGAATACTTCCCGAATACCCGTTTGCAGATGAGTGATGCCTTGAAGACGGCTGTTGTGCGCTATTATGACTTTATGACTGCTTATCAGAATCTTCTTCGCGATGGCGGGGAGGAAGACGAGGTAACTTTGGTATGTACGGATGCGAGCAAGAATCTGAATCTGAACACTTGGCCACCACAGAAATCAGCCATTACTTCTTTCGCCAGAAGGGTGAACGGTAAACAGGTGGTTCATCTGCTGAACTTCCTTAGTGCAAACAGTTTAAGTTGGAGAGACCTGAACGGGACAATGCCCGAACCACGGTTGGTGACTAAAGTGCCCTTGAAGTTGAATGTTGCGGGGAAAGTGAGCAAAGTGTGGGTGGCTACTCCAGACGCACATGCCGGAGCTTCGCAGGAATTAGCTTTTGAACAGAAAGACGGAACGATAACCTTTACGCTTCCTTCACTGAAATACTGGAGCATGATTATAATAGAATAAACGGTTATTGGGGTTGATTCAAAATAAATTGGAAAGAAAAGAGTGGTAAGGGGGTAAAGTGATAGGGCGATAAAGTAGCTGCGTTATATATCGCAGAGATTTGTTAGAATTTATTAACGGCAATGTGGCTTTTGTAACTTTCTGATTATCAATACCACTAAACCACGCCCTATTCAGTATACGACTGAACCCTATTAAGTATACGACTGAATGGCATTCAGTATACGACTGAATTAGGTTCAGTATACGACTATTTTAGGAATATACATAATTTGTAAACAATATACACCACTACCCTGTTTTTTCAGTTCATAATCGCTACAGAAAGAACAGATTATAAAAGATATAGAACCATGAGAAAATATATATATTTATTTTTAATGCTGTGTTGCCTGTCTCTGCATTTATATGGCGGAAATGTAACGGGAAACTGTACTTCTTATTCGCAGGAAGGGAGAGATGTTACGTTTCATATAGACGATAATTCGGCTGTGCAGTTGCAACTTTGCAGTTCCTCCGTTGTGCGCGTCTGGTTTTCGCCGGACGGTAAGTTGCAGCGGGGAAATCCTTCCTTTGCGGTGATTAATGAAAAATTGGAAGATGTAGGCACTGTTCGGGTGGACGAACAGAATGCCTGCTATGAGATATTTACGCCTAAACTGCGTATTCGCGTCAACAAGGCTCCGTTCAGCTTACAGATATTCGACAAGTATCAGAAGCTTTTATTCAGTGACTATGCCGACAAGGGACATATCAGCGACGGAGAGCGTAAAGTGGAGTATAAGACTCTACGTCGGGATGAGCATTTTTTCGGTTTGGGTGAAAAGACTGGCAAGCTGGACCGCCGAGGCGAATCTTATAAGATGTGGAACAGTGATAAACCTTGTTACAGCATTGTGGAGGATCCCCTGTACAAGAGTATCCCTTTCTTTATGAGCAGCTATCGCTATGGTATATTTCTGGATAACACGTATAAGACAGAATTTAAATTCGGTACTGAAAGCCGTGATTATTACAGCTTTGAAGCTCCCGGTGGGGAGATGATTTACTATTTTATCTTTGGTAAGGATTATAAGGAAATCATGAAGCAGTATGTCGCATTGACCGGACAACCCATCATGCCTCCGAAGTGGGCACTGGGCTTTGCACAATGCCGTGGTCTGCTGACTACCGAGAAGCTCTCTTATGAAATAGCCGAAGGATATCGCAAGCGTGGCATTCCTTGTGACATCATCTATCAGGATATCGGTTGGACACAATACCTACAGGATTTCAACTGGCGGAAAGAAAACTATCAGAATCCGAAGAAGATGCTTGCCGACCTGAAAAGGATGGGCTTCAAGGTGATTGTTTCGCAAGACCCTGTCATCTCCCAGGCCAATAAAAAGCAATGGGAAGAAGCGGACCGCCTCGGCTATCTGGTGAAAGACTCCACCACGGGTAGAAGCTATGATATGCCTTGGCCGTGGGGTGGCAACTGTGGTGTGGTGGACTTTACCATTCCCGAAGTGGCGGACTGGTGGGGAGCCTATCAGCAGAAACCGATAGATGACGGCATTGCCGGCTTCTGGACGGATATGGGTGAACCTGCCTGGAGCAATGAGGAACAAACGGAACGTCTTGTAATGAAACACCATCTGGGTATGCACGATGAAATTCATAAC
This sequence comes from uncultured Bacteroides sp., assembly GCA_900557355.1. Lineage (GTDB taxonomy): Bacteria > Bacteroidota > Bacteroidia > Bacteroidales > Bacteroidaceae > Bacteroides. The sequence continues at coordinate 4,085 of USSR01000358.1, read as the reverse complement.
GTGTATGGTCTGACTTGGGACAAGGTGGTAAAGGAACAGTTTGAGAAACGGAATCCGGATCTTCGTGTCTTCCAGATGACACGCGCCGCCTATGCAGGATTACAGCGTTACACCTTCGGCTGGACCGGAGATTGCGGCAATGGAGATGATGTGCTGCAAGGCTGGGGACAGATGGCTAATCAGATCCCGGTACTTTTATCTGCCGGACTGGGAGTAATTCCTTTCGTGGCATGTGACATTTCCGGTTATTGCGGGGACATTGAAAATTATCCCGCTATGGCGGAACTTTATACCCGTTGGGTACAGTTGGGAGCGTTCAATCCTCTGAGCCGTATTCACCATGAAGGAGATGTGGCGGTAGAACCGTGGCTCTTTGGGGAGGAAGCGGAGAAGAACGTTAAAGCTGCCATAGAAATGAAATATCGCTTGCTGCCTTATATTTATACTTATGCCCGCGAAGCGTATGAAACGGGTTTGCCGATTATGCGCCCTATGTTTATGGAATATCCGGCGGATTTGGAAACGGTCTCTACGGATGCACAATTCATGTTTGGTAGCGAACTGCTGGTGGCTCCGGTGGTGAAGAAGGGGGCAACTAATAAGAATGTTTATCTGCCCGAAGGTATCTGGATAGATTATAATGACAAGCGCACGGAATATAGCGGTGAACAGTGGACTACGGCAAATGCTCCCCTGAATACCATTCCTATGTTTGTGCGGAAAGGAAGTATCATCCCTCAGATGCCTGTGATGAATTATACGGATGAAAAAGCGGTTTATCCGATTACATTTGAGGTATTTCCGGCTGCGGTGGGCGGTGAAACGTCTTTCTCCCTGTATGAAGATGCAGGAACTGATCTGGGGTATCAGCGTGGAGAATTTATGCGTACTCCTGTATCTTGCCGGACAACGGAAAAGGGATATGTACTTGAAGTCGGGGAAAAGATGGGAGAAAAGTATGCCCTTCCGGGAGAACGCAACCTAATGTTTTGCATTTATACCGGGCAGATGCCGAAGGAAGCGCTTATTGACGGACAGAAAGTAAGGAAGATGAAAGCGGAAAAACTGAATGAAGGGATGGAAACGGAGTTCAAGGTTACCGCATGGTGTCCGGATAAGAAACAGAATCTTTGTATGTTGAGATTGCCGGATGACGGGGTGAAACACACGATTGAATTTATTTATTAATACCAACCATAAAAAGTATAGTTATGAGAAAGTTAATGCTTAGTGCAATTTGTCTTCTTTTTGCCTTAGCGGGGAAAGCGGAAGGAGTGTCGTCTCCTTCGGGCCAGGTGAAGCTGGATTTCGAATTATCAAAGAATGGCACTCCAACCTATCAGGTGGAGTATAAAGGGAAATCCGTGATTAAGCCCAGCACCTTGGGACTGGAATTGAAGAATGCCAATAATCTGTTGGATGGTTTTGAAGTCCTGAAAGCTTCTACCTCTACCTTCGACGAAACCTGGCAACCGGTGTGGGGAGAGACGAAAGATATTCGTAATCACTACAACGAATTGCTGGTTGAATTGAAACAGCCCGCTACAGATCGTTATATGAACCTTCGTTTTCGTGTATATGATGATGGCGTAGGATTCCGTTATGAGTTTCCACAACAGAAGAACCTGGTTTACTTTGTGATAAAGGACGAACATACCCAGTTTGCTATGGCGGGCGATCATACCGCCTGGTGGATTCCCGGTGATTACGATACTCAGGAATATGATTATACGGAATCCAAACTTTCGGAAATTCGCGGTTTGATGCAGGGAGCCATTACTGATAATGCGTCACAAAACCAGTTTTCACCGACAGGTGTACAGACTTCCCTCCAGATGAAAACGGCTGACGGAATCTATCTGAATCTCCATGAAGCCGCTTTGGTGGATTATTCGTGTATGCACCTGAATCTGGATGATAGGAACCTTGTCTTTGAATCCTGGCTGACACCGGATGCACAGGGTGATAAAGGGTATATGCAGTCACCTTGTCACACTCCGTGGCGTACGGTGATAGTCAGTGATGATGCCCGTGAAATGCTGGCTTCCAATCTGATACTGAATCTGAATGATCCCTGCAAGTATGAGGATACTTCCTGGATTAAGCCTGTGAAGTATGTAGGCGTATGGTGGGAAATGATTGCGGCAGGCAAGTCGTGGGCTTATACATTTGATCTCCCTTCTGTAAAACTGGATGAAACGGATTATACGAAAGTGAAACCGAATGGTATTCATCCCGCCAATACGGAGAATGTAAAGAAGTACATTGATTTTGCTGCGGAGCATGGTTTCGACCAGGTATTGGTAGAAGGCTGGAATACCGGTTGGGAAGACTGGTTCGGCAACAGCAAGGATTATGTTTTCGACTTTCTCACTCCATATCCTGATTTTGACATCAAATATCTGAATGAGTATGCCCACTCCAAAGGTGTCAAACTGATGATGCATCATGAGACATCAGCTTCCGCACGCAACTACGAACGCCACATGGAGGCCGCCTATGACTTGATGAACCAATACGGTTACAATTCCGTGAAAAGCGGTTATGTGGGCAATATCATTCCGCGCGGTGAATATCATTATGGGCAGTGGATGAACAACCATTACCTGTATGCCGTGACCGAAGCTGCCAAGCATAAAATTATGGTGAATGCCCACGAGGCTGTACGGCCTACTGGTTTGTGCCGTACGTATCCGAACCTGATAGGAAATGAATCTGCCCGTGGCACGGAATATGAAGCTTTCGGAGGCAGCAAGCCTTTCCACACGACCATTCTTCCTTTCACCCGTCTGCAAGGTGGACCGATGGATTATACGCCGGGTGTCTTTGAAATGGATATGAATAAACTGAATCCGAATAGTCACGCTCATGTAAACTCTACATTGGCGCGTCAGTTGGCACTCTACGTCACGATGTACAGCCCTCTGCAAATGGCAGCCGATCTGCCTGAGAACTATGAACGCTTTATGGATGCTTTCCAGTTCATTAAAGATGTGGCTCTGGACTGGGATGACAGCCGATACCTGGAAGCAGAACCGGGACGCTATATCACGGCTGCCCGCAAGGCGAAAGGTACGAATGATTGGTTTATAGGTTGTACCAGCAGTGAGCAGGGACATGCTTCTACTCTGAAACTGGATTTTCTGGATGCTGATAAACAGTATATAGCTACTGTTTATGCGGACGCAAAGGATGCTGATTATAAAACGAATCCGCAGGCTTACGTAATCCGTAAAGGGATTGTTTCTCCTAAAACCGTACTGAAATTGAAAGCGGCTCCGGGTGGTGGTTACGCTATCAGCATTATGGAGGTGAAAGATAAGGCGGAATTGAAAGGATTGAAAAAACTGTCCGGTAATATCTGATAAATGATTAGAGGTGGTGCCAAAAGTAAATTTAGCTATCATTTTGTTCTGTCATGCTGAGCGTAGCCGAAGCATGACAAGAACAATAATCAGACTTTTGACACCACCTCTATTATTCTTATTTTAGATTTTCATTGGTTTGACACCATCGGTTGAGGAATAAAACTTTGTGTTTAGATATAAAAGATTACAAGTCAAATATTTCTCTATTTTCTTTTGTATCAGGATATATATGCCATGAACCAACCTTATTATCTATAATTTTTGCAACCCAGATGGCACAAATATTATTAAGTATCTCATCAGAACAAATCGAGTAGCCTTGCATAATCACGGTAGAACCTCTTGCTACAATATTTTCAAATATATTCCGGTATCCAGGATAAAAATTGAAAAACGGCTCCCATGCCTGAACTATATTGTTATCCTTTCCTTTAATTCGATTATTTGCAGTATCACAAAATACATGATCTTCTGTCATTAGATTTGCCAATCCTTTCAGATCGGCATTTGTAATGCATTCGTTGAATTGCAGAGCAATACTTTTTGGGGATATGGTTATCATTACGATTTTTTATTATTAGCTTCTTTCCTGAATCCCAATTGTTCAATAGGTAGGATAGAGGCAGTATTTCTTGGCAAAGAAAAGCCTTTTACGAGGATATTCCAAACGTATGGAAAAAAAAAGGAGTACCGCTGTACTCCAACCTTTGTTAACCT
>USSR01000357.1 GCA_900557355.1 uncultured Bacteroides sp. | reverse complement strand
CCAATACAGAAACAACGCAAAGAATTTATAGAAAAACTTAAGTACTTCATCCATTGAAACTGTAGTTTCGACTTTCCATATTCACCCGCAAAGTACAAAAAGAAATATAAAACAGTGTTTTCATGACACTTTTTTATTCATATCCGACAATTGTCGCATTTGTATGCCCCATTTTGCTTGCGTTTAAATCTCAATATATATTTTTGCATTCGTTGATTATTGACTGAGTCAAGCACTAAGGCAACCTATATACACGCAAATCGAAGGAGTGTCCTGTATGTTAAATGCAATTTATCTTTATTGAATATAATTTTATAAATTGTTTAAATAGAAAAAGTGAAGAGTATGAGAATTAAACCCTTTTTGCTACTTAGCGCACTATTTGCGTTGACTTTTTCCGTCACCGGTTGTGATTCGGAAGAAAAGAATGTTTCTCCAACAGTAAGTTTCAGTAAGCCGGGAGTTATCAGTGTCACCTCACTTGGCGGTGCGCAATCTTTCAACTATAAAATCAAAGATCGGGTGTCCGGTGGCGAAATCACAGCTACTTCTGACGCAGACTGGATCAGCGGCGTCAAGGTGGAGCCTACTTCGGGGACCATTACTTTTGCGGTAGCTACAAACTATGAAGGCGAAAGAATGGGTAAGATTGACATCTATTATAGTCTGGACAATCAGGAATTGTTCAGTAGCGAAGTTTCTGTCAATCAAGAAGCGTGTGTATTCAGTCATGACCTGAAAGGAAATTATTCCAGCGGATATTGGATTCCGGTATACGAAACGGCACATATATATAGCATGAACATTTCAGACAAAGGATATACCGACCAAGGTCTTTGGCAAACAGAAGCTATCTATTATAACTTTACCATTTGTGCTGAGCCGCCGACCGATCTTTATAACATCAAGTTAAAACCAGGGGTTTATCCCATGGTTGAAAAGCAAGCCGTAGGTACTGCTGACAAAAATTCCGCCCGCTATGTCAAGACAGGCAAAGAAATAATCGACTCAGATCAACGCTCATTCGAATCAGGTAGTATCACTATCGAAAAAGCTGGAGAAGACGGTTATACCGTTACCTTAATAGGCCTTGACAACAAAGGAGAATTCCATCGCGCTACATACACCGGGCCGGTTGTTGTGGATGGATTGAAGAAGGTACCTTCCATCGAGCAGGATGAAATTTTCATTGCAACCTCTGCTGATGCCTATTTCGGGGTAGGAGACAAGGAAAAGATGCACTGTGTTTTAGACCTTTCACAAAGTGAAATGAGTGATTGGGGCTTTCCAATGCTTAAAAGAACACTGAGTTTTGAAATCTTTTTCAAGTATGACAAGGACGGGCGTCCCACTACGGGTGTTTATCCGTTTACTGTCCCAGACCCTTCCGGCCTTATTTTTGGAGAGGCAGGAACCATCTTTCCCGGAAGACCTTCATCGATAGCTACAGATCCTACAGCGGCTAGGGGTACCCGTATCATACTGTACAACGACGAAGGCGTGGTGGATAAGATAGGCTTGCTGACCGACGGTACGCTCACCATCGAAGAAGCCGGAGAAGGTAATTACCACATCACTTGCGATCTCAAGACGGATGACGGAAAATACAAGGTACAGGCCACTTACGACGGCCCATTGACTATTCGCAACGTTCCCGGACGTATCTCCACACTGACGGATGACTATACCTTAAACCTTTCCAACGCCTTGGCGCAAGGCAAGTATTACGGTGATGTATATGGTAACGGTTGTACAGCCTATACTATCAACCTGAATCCTTATGATGGAAAGACGGGCGATGGGTTTATGGTGGAGTTCGTGAGCAAATCATTCGCCAACTTCAACGAACCAATTCCTGATGGTATCTTAACAGCCGCTCCTGAAGACCAGACGGCACGTCCCGGGCAATTCACGCAAGGTGCAATAAACTTCGGCAACGGGCAAATTATCGGCACCGCTTTCGTTGGAGCATATGCCGGAGGAGGAATGGTGGCTACAGTGGCTCCTGCCACAGAGGGGGAATTCTTCATCAAGCACGTGTCAGGTGAAACTTATCACCTTAGATTTGACTTTATGGATGATAGGGGACACCGCTGGAACGGCGAATGGGAAGGTGTCATCCCGCTGACAGATGCCGGAATGAATGTATTTCCATTGAAATCGAATATGTATAAAATCAAATAAAAGAAGTTTTGTTAATCATAGATGAATCAGTAACAAGGAGAAAAATATATGAAAAAGATATTCTATACTCTTTGGGGCTTAATGAGCATTGTCCTCTTTTGTGCGTGCTCGGACGATGATAATCCGACAGAAGCCTCTGTTTTCAATCCTAACGAGCAAGAATTGGTAATCACGGGAGGTGAAGTAACATCAACATCTTTCACTTTCAGTGTTCAGGTAAAAGACGCCAATATACCTTATGTCTGTTTGTATGTGGATAAGAAGACCGTTGATGAAGTGAACAAAGGAGATCTTCCTCTCTATCTCATGACGCAACTGAAAGAACAAGCCAAAGAAGCGGGAATGCAAGTTGAAGATTACATTGCTTCCGTTGCATTTACCGGTAATCTTGATAACAAAAAGATAGAAGGGCTTCGACCTGGCAAACTGTATGAGTTGGTGGTATTTGCTGTGTCGGGTACGAAAATCGCCCATAAGGCCGAGTATCTGTTTTTCCAGACTCTTGCCATCGACCCGATAGAGTGCACATTTGATGTTGAGGTACGGAAAAATAGCAATCAGGCTGTGCTGAACGTAGCCCCTTCCGTAAACAATGTGTACTACTACTTCAATGTCTTGAAAAAATCGGTCTATGACAATTATGTGCAAAGCGGATCATATACCGCAAGCGATGCGCTTGACGCACTTTTCCAAAGTGATTTTCAGTTAGCCATGGCACAGTTCGCTCCATCCGGTTCGCTGACAGATGAGACTTTGCAACAAATGTTAGACCATCTATTCAGTAAAGGCAAAACCTCTTATGCCGTGACAGGACTGATACCTGATACCGAATATATTTGGTTGGCTTCCGCCTTCAAGACTGTCGAGATAGACGATCAGATCATTATCGGTTCGGCATCGGTCATAAGTACCGGTGTTTTCACTTCTGGGAAAAAGGAAGGTAACGGTATGACGTTCGATATTGAAGTTACGTCTGCCGGAGCCGGAAGCGCGCATATTCGTCTGATTCCAAGTATGAGTGACCAAAACTATCTTTGGTTCCATGATATGCTTACTGAAGAAAATGCCACACTCACCGCACAAGAATTGGCTTCAGACTATATGGACACATACAAAGATGAACTCGGTAATATGACGGTGGTAGGAATTCAAGAAAAAGATTTAACAGGTCTCACCGCCAATGCAAGGTATTGTATTTTGGCGTGGGGATTCGATGGTAGTGTCACTACCTTGCCCGTCATGTACGAGTTTGGCGTAACAACCGATGGCGCGGTCACACGAACGACACATCCATACTTCCCATCAAATTATCGGACACTGGTTCCGAACCCAAAACTTTTCAAGGTATTTCCTGTTAGAAAATAATCTTTAAAATGCAGATTTATGAAAAATTACATTTATTACATCACGTTATTCTGCTGCTTTCTATTTGCAGGATGCAGCGATGACAACGAAGAAACAATCATCCCGATAGTAGAATTCCAGCAGAACGAAATCACCAATATTCCTTATCAGGGACAAACCTACGAGATAGTTATGACCACAGAGGCCGAGTGGACGGCGAAAAGTCTGGTGGACTGGTGTACTATGCTTACCACAAAAGGAAATGGAAATCGTACATTGGTATTCAACATTGAGGCTAATTTGGGTGAATCACGCCAAGGCGAAATTGTCGTTTATTCCCAAGAGGAACAGTTCACTATCAAGTTGCAACAACAAAAAAATGAGATAGACGGTGAATTCAGATACCGTATTCCTGTTGTTTTCCACGTGATATACAATGATGAGTTTGATGTCTCACAGAATCCAAGTGCAGAGGTGCTGTACGGGATGCTTAACGAAGTGAACAGCCTTTATTCTCATGCAAGTAACAACAGTATGGATTTGAACATGGAATTCGTACTTGCTGAATACGACCCGCAAGGGAACAAGTTGAAAGAAGCAGGAATTGACCGTATCTATTGGCCACAGGAAAAGTTGGATCCGACTACCGTCATGGAAGATAAGACAGGGCAATACACACATTTCATCTGGGAGCCCAATGAATACATTAATATCTTAATCTATCCTTTCTCCATATCTAGTATTTTGGGCATTTCTACCTTTCCTTATAATCCGGCAGAAGATTCTGAACATTGGTTGGCAGGATTGGAATCTGTCTCAATTGGCACCACTTTGGAAAATCTGAACTATGTACACGGTATCTCTCTCAACAGCCTTTATTTGAAGGACGTGGAAGATGTATTTGTAAAATATGTGAAAGACCCTGCCATGAAAGTATTGATGAATAAACAAAGTGAGCTCTACATTACGTTGGCTCATGAGTTAGGACACTATTTGGGTCTCAGACATACCTTCTCTGAAGTTTCGGGAGGCTGGCTGGCTGATACGGACTTTTGTTCTGATACCGGAAGCTATATTCGGTCGGGGACAAACGGTTATGAAGCTCAACTGAATAAGTTGTTGGAGAAAATACAGACTGATCCTTCTTTTGCTGAAAGTTATGACTGGGAATCTTTGTTCTGGCGTGATGGAGATGCCAACTTCGGTCGATATCAGGCCCACAACATTATGGATTACTCGTATTGTTACCTTGATGAGTTTACTCAGCAACAACGGGATAGGGTACGTTTTGTTTTGGAATACAGTCCGCTGATTCCCGGTCCTAAAAAGACACAACCAATAGGTACTCGTAGTGTAAGAGGTATCAAGGATTTGCCGGTTACTCTGTCTGATGGTTACCCATTAGGGTTATCTCGTAGCCAAAAATAAAACTTGAAATATCACCAATATCCATGCCGATGTTAGTGATGTAACAAGAGGCAAAATGAGAAAGTATGCATTTCCGTTAAGGAATCACTGCATTTTTCAATTCTTCTCTCATACGTAAGCATTAAGAGGGTGTCTGGAAGGATACCCTCTTATTTATAATACAAGTTGTCTTGTTTGGAAATGTCTCGTTTTCATTTCCTTGTCTGTTCTGCATGAAAATAATTATACTTCACATAAGTATTTATACTAAACGTTCCATAAACTCATAATTCTCCTCACTTCCATATCCGGTATCCGCACGAACCTCTTTCGTGAGCCGGTGGTATTTCATCCGATCATATAATAAAAATGAAATTAGAGTCAGTATATCACTGGGATTGTGATAGAAAGCATTGTTTGTTATGAACTGATTTTCCGTAGAAATCTGAAGATTATATCCCGGTTTAAGCAGTCTGTTCCTCATGTGGTCTTCTTTCATGCGCATAAAGTCGCATCGGGATCTGTTTTGGAATAGTTGTTTTAGAGCGAATTAAAAGGTTCAAGCTTGGGAAAGTTAGGACATCGCATTTACATACGATTTTCCCAACGATGTAAAAGCATTATCAGGCTAAGGCATTACGAAGAAACCTCATTATCGTTACTATTTTATAGAATAACGGTAATGAGGCTTTTATCAGAAAGAAGTATTGTATTCGCTTACTTTACTTCCCAAATATCATTCGTCATCAACAGTTCCTTGAAGTTATGATACTTCTTCTTTGTTGATACTTCTTCAATCTGTTCCATGACAGAATCATCGTAAGTCGGAGCTTCTACATCGCGGATTACACCGAGAGCAACCGGGAAGTCAGGACCTTCCATCAGAGCCAATTTCAGTTGCAATGTATTATCCATGCAGTGTGCATCATGAACGAGGATATCCTTTTCTGTGATACCGTTCTCGCCCAACTTCACAACTTTCAGTCCGAAACCTTCCTGCATCAATCCAAACTCTTTGTTCTCACCGAAAAGCATTGGCTTACCGTGTTCCAGGTAGATAGCATTCTTGGCACGTCCGTCTTTGTTGTATACAGAGCCGTAGGTTCCGTCATTGAAGATAACGCAGTGTTGCAAAATCTCACACACAGCAGTTCCTTTATGATTAGCAGCAGCCTTCAGAACTTCTCCTGTGCCGGGACCATCTGTAGCTACACAGCGTGCAAAGAAACGTCCACGGGCACCGAAGCAAAGTTCAGCTGGGTGGAACGGATCTTCTACCGTACCATAAGGAGAGGATTTACTGACGAAGCCACGCGGAGACGTTGGAGAATATTGTCCTTTTGTCAGACCGTAGATGCGGTTGTTCAGCAACAGAATGTTGATATCTATATTACGACGGATAGCATGGATAAAGTGGTTACCACCGATAGCCAGACCGTCACCATCACCTGAAACCTGCCAAACGCTCAGGTTAGGATTGGTAACACTGCATCCGGTAGAGATAGCGGCAGCACGTCCGTGGATAGTCTGCATCGCATACGTATTCATATAATAAGGCAGACGGCTGGAGCAACCGATACCCGAAATAACGGCAGTTTCCCAAGGCTTAACGCCGATTTCTGCCAGTGCTTTGTGCAGTGAATTCAAGAAGAAGTGGTCACCGCAACCCGGACACCAACGAGGCTGTCCTTTTTTGAAATTTTTAGCTGTATATTCGCTCATGATGTTCTTAAGTTTTAAGTTGATAAGTTTTTTAGTAGTTACGAGTTACGAGCTACAAGCTACAAGTCTGTTCAGGGCAGTACTTGTTACTCGTAGCCTGTAGCTTGTCACTTCTTCAGTATCTCGGTGAAGGCAGCCACTAATTCGCTTACTACGAACGGCTGTCCCTTGACTTCATTGAATTGATACGGAGTGAAATTATCCACCTTCATGCGGAGATAACCGGCAAATTGTCCCAGATTCTGTTCGGCAACTACCACTTTTTTATATTTCTTCAATACTTCAGCCGTATTTTTAGGCAGCGGATTGATATAAGAGAAGTGGGCTAAAGCTACTTTTTGTCCGGCTTTGTTCATCTCTTCCATAGCAGAATACAAGTGTCCGTAAGTACCACCAAAACCTACAATCAGCAGGTCTGCGTCATCTACACAGCCTTGTACTTCTACATCGGGCACGACAATCTTTGCAACTTTTTCTGCACGCAGGTGGCACATCTGGTTGTGGTTTTCAGGATCGGTAGAGATTGCACCAGTGTTGCTGTCTTTTTCCAGGCCACCGAGGATGTGGGTATA
>USSR01000356.1 GCA_900557355.1 uncultured Bacteroides sp. | reverse complement strand
TTTGATATAGTATTCACTCTCAATGGAATTCACCATATCTTTGGTTGTAATTGCCGGTCAGGTGGGTACGGGATTCCTTGGGACGGATGCTTTTCAGGAAGTTGACTTGGTAGGTATTACGCAGCCTATCACGAAGTGGAGCTATCAGATACGTAGTGCCGAAGATGTGCCTTGGGCCGTGGCCCGTGCTTTTTATATTGCCAAAAGCGGTCGTCCCGGTCCTGTTGTACTGGACTTTGCCAAGAATGCACAAGTAGAGAAGAATGAATATGCTCCTGCCAAGTTGGATTACATCCGTAGTTACCAGCCTGTTCCCGAAATGGATGAAGAGGCTGTGAGACAGGCTGCTGAACTGATCAATAGCGCTGAACGTCCGTTGGTATTGGTGGGGCAGGGCGTTGAGTTAGGTGATGCGCAACAAGAACTGCGTGCCTTTATCGAAAAAGCTGGAATGCCTGCCGGTTGTACCCTGTTAGGACTTTCTGCTTTGCCTACTGCGCATCCTTTAAATAAAGGTATGTTGGGTATGCATGGTAACTTGGGACCGAACATCAATACGAATAAGTGCGATGTACTTATCGCCGTAGGTATGCGTTTTGACGACCGTGTAACCGGAAAGTTGGATACGTATGCCAAACAGGCGAAAATCATTCATTTCGATATAGACCCTGCTGAGATAGATAAGAATGTGAAGACAGATATTGCCGTGTTGGGTGACTGTAAGGAGACTCTTGCTGCCGTTACGGCACTTCTGAAACCTGCTACTCATCCGGAATGGCTGGATAGCTTCTTGCCTTACGAAAAAGTAGAGGAAGAAAAGGTGATCCGTCCTGAATTGCATCCGGCAAGCAAATCTTTGAGTATGGGAGAAGTGATTCGTGCCGTAAGTGAGGCAACGAATCATGAAGCTGTATTGGTTACTGATGTTGGTCAGAATCAGATGATGTCTGCCCGTTACTTTAAGTATAGTAAGGAACGCAGCATTGTAACTTCCGGTGGATTGGGTACAATGGGCTTCGGACTTCCCGCAGCAATCGGTGCAACTTTCGGACGTCCCGACCGCACTGTATGTGTATTTATGGGTGATGGTGGTCTGCAAATGAACATTCAGGAGATGGGAACCATTATGGAACAGAAGGCTCCTGTTAAGATGATCTTGCTGAATAATAACTTCCTGGGTAATGTACGCCAGTGGCAAGCGATGTTTTTCAATCGTCGCTATTCGTTCACTCCGATGCTGAATCCGGATTATATGAAGATAGCTTCTGCCTACGACATTCCTTCACGCCGTGTAATGACGCGTGAAGAACTGAAAGGTGCAATAGAGGAAATGCTTGCTACGGACGGTCCGTTCCTATTGGAAGCCTGCGTTATGGAAGAAGGCAATGTTTTGCCGATGACACCTCCGGGTGGTTCGGTAAACCAGATGTTGCTGGAATGCTAACATAATGAAGAATGAAGAATAAAGAATTGCGGTGCAGAAATTGCATCTTTCATTTCTCAGTTCTTTCTTGAAATTCTTCATTCATCATTCTTCATTCTTAATTCTTAATTTGAAATATGGATAAGACATTATATACGATAATCGTTCATTCGGAGAACTTCGCCGGTTTGCTGAACCAGGTAACCGCAGTGTTTACCCGTCGCCAGATCAATATCGAGAGTCTGAATGTTTCGGCTTCGTCCATCAAGGGCGTACATAAGTACACCATTACCGCATGGACGGATAAAGACACCATTGAGAAAGTAACCAAGCAAATCACCAAGAAGATAGATGTGCTGCAAGCACACTACTTCACGGATGATGAGATCTATCAGCATGAGATTGCATTGTATAAGATAACAACCCCGATACTGGAAGAAAAACCGGAGGTATCGAAAGTGATCCGTAAGTATAATGCACGTATTGTAGAGGTGAATGCTGTGTTTGCTATCGTAGAGAAGAATGGTATGGGTGAAGAAATCACCAATCTTTATGACGAATTGCGTGCCCTCGACTGTGTACTTCAGTTTGTTCGTTCGGGACGTGTGGCTATCACTACCAGTTGCTTCGAGCGTGTGAACGAATACCTTGCCGACCGTGAAACGAAATACCGCTTGAAAAAAGAGAAGGAGCAAAATAATGAGTGAGAATAGTAGTAAGATAGGAAAATATCAGTTTGTAGCGGAGCCATTCCATGTGGACTTTACCGGACGCCTTACCATGGGCGTATTAGGAAACCATTTGTTGAATTGTGCCGGTTTTCATGCCAGTGACCGTGGATTCGGTATAGCCACGCTGAATGAAGACAACTACACATGGGTACTCTCCCGCCTTGCCATCGAACTGGATGAAATGCCTTTTCAATATGAGGACTTTACCATCTGGACTTGGGTGGAGAATGTATACCGTCTTTTCACAGATCGTAACTTTGCCTTGTTGGACAAAGACGGCAAGAAGATTGGTTATGCGCGTTCCGTATGGGCCATGATTAACCTCAATACCCGCAAGCCTGCCGATTTGCTGGCATTGCACGGAGGTAGCATTGTAGATTATGTGTGCGATGAACCTTGTCCTATCGAGAAACCTTCACGCATCAAAGTGACTTCTACCGAACCGGTAGCTACATTGAAAGCTAAATACAGTGATATCGACATCAACGGACACGTGAACAGTATCCGCTACATCGAACATATCATGGACTTGTTCCCGATAGAGATGTATAAGGAAAAGCGTATCCGTCGTTTCGAAATGGCTTACGTAGCCGAAAGTTATTACAATGATGAGCTCACTCTTTATAAAGATGAGCTGGGTGACGGTGCTTTCGATATTGAAGTGAAAAAGAATGGCAACGAAGTCGTTTGTCGTTCGAAAGTAATATTTACAGAGAAATAATTTTATTAATCATTAGCTGGCGCAAGCCACAAATAAAAAACTAAAAAAGAAAATGGCACAATTGAATTTTGGCGGTGTTACTGAGAATGTAATGACCCGCGAAGAATTTCCTTTGGAAAAAGCACGTGAAGTATTGAAAGATGAAACAATTGCAGTGATCGGTTATGGTGTACAGGGACCGGGACAGGCATGCAACCTGCGTGATAATGGTTTCAACGTAATCGTTGGACAGCGTCCGGGTAAGACTTATGAGAAAGCAATAGCTGACGGATGGGTACCGGGTGAAACACTGTTTGGCATTGAGGAGGCTTGTGAGAAAGGTACTATCATTATGTGCTTGTTGTCTGATGCAGCCGTAATGTCTGTATGGCCTACTATCAAACCTTACCTGACTCCGGGAAAAGCTCTTTACTTCTCTCATGGTTTTGCTATCACCTGGAGCGATCGTACAGGTGTAGTTCCTCAGAAAGATATCGACGTAATCATGGTAGCTCCTAAAGGTTCAGGTACTTCATTGCGTACCATGTTCCTCGAGGGTCGTGGCTTGAACTCTTCTTACGCTATCTATCAGGATGCTACAGGCAAGGCTATGGATCGTACCATCGCATTGGGTATCGGTATAGGTTCAGGATATTTGTTTGAAACTACTTTCCAACGTGAAGCTACTTCTGACCTGACAGGTGAGCGTGGTTCATTGATGGGAGCTATTCAGGGATTGCTGTTGGCTCAGTATGAAGTATTGCGTGAAAACGGTCATACTCCCTCGGAAGCATTCAATGAAACAGTAGAAGAATTGACTCAGTCATTGATGCCGTTGTTCGCTAAAAATGGTATGGACTGGATGTATGCTAACTGTTCAACTACTGCACAACGCGGTGCTCTGGACTGGATGACTCCGTTCCACGATGCTATCAAGCCGGTAGTACAGAAATTGTATGCAAGCGTTAAGTCTGGTAATGAGGCTCAGATCTCTATCGACAGCAATTCTCAACCTGATTATCGTGAGAAGCTGAACGAAGAACTTCGTCAGTTGCGCGAAAGCGAAATGTGGCAGACAGCTGTTACGGTTCGCCAGTTGCGTCCGGAAAATAACTAATCCTTCTTGGGGATAAGAATAAAAATGCCCGAATGCTTGATTTCGGTGTTTCAATGTAGTATATTTGTAGCCGTAATCCTGATTTAAGTTCGGGAAGAAGATAATGGGAGGAGTAACGTAAGTTGCTCCTCTTTTATTATATAATAAGGTATGAAGTCGTCGGAAACATGCTTTCTTCTGGACTAAAACATACGATGTAATCACTCAAAACATACAATCTGTTTGGGTAAAATAGACTATGTAATGAGGGTAAACGCATCATCTGTTTCGGGAAAAGAAGCAAGGGAAAAACAAAACTCTCCTGTTATGTTAATGTTGCGTAATTCTGCTCTTGACAGATTTTCTGTGTTTTACCTTGGCATCCTTCTTTTATAAAGGTAAAAGGAAGCAATTGTTGACCATCTTTTGCTAAATATTGCATATTATAATAATTTATTTTTCGAATAATGTAATAAGTGAATATAATTTGCTACTTTTGTACCGAATTGACAACATAAAACATATTGCTATGACGAAGAAAGCAAACTTCTATGCAATACATGGCGCATTCTACTATTTACTATGCAGTGTATTGGTTATTTTGATGGTATCTGGATGTACCCGTGATGTTTATGATCCTAATGGTGGTGAAGATAAACCTAATTCTTTTGATTTTTCCACTACTTCTACTATTCAGTTGAATGTGAAGTATGATGTTCCTGAAGGTTATAAAGTGCTTTTCAATGTCTATTTTGAAGATCCGTTTACTACAGATGAAGGTGGACAGACAGTTTTGCGTACTGATATAACCCCTGCAATTACCCGTATGACTGATGAAAATGGCGAGTATCATGCCAAAGAAATTGTGGCGGCAGATCACGGTTCGGATGTTTATATCTATACTTCGTATGTCGGAGTTCCGGGATTGGTGCAGACCACTATCACGGACAATGTGATTAATGCTGATATTGAATGGAAACTGACCGATGGCATTCCACAAACGCGTGCCGATAAATGGGATCCATCAACTGAGTATGGACTTTTGGGAACCTGGCAGACTAATGGCCGTCCGAATTATCTGGATAGTGAAGGAGAATTGGTTTTGTCGGCTTCAGTATTGAAGACCATTAGAAATACAATTCAGGAAGGAGGAATCTGCCCTCAAACATACCGTCAGTCCGCAGATTTCAAAGTGGATGATCTTCAAGGCAGAGATACTGAGGTTTCTGTCCGTTTTATAGGAGGAAACAGTTCTGCTGCAAGTATTTTTGGTTATTATTGTTATAAAGACGGTGCATCTGTCAAGGAAATAAAAGCTGCAAAGAAATATATTGTTTTTCCAAACACACATACAGCCGGTTATTATGGGAAGCCGATTGGCTTGAAAGGAGGAGAATGTGTTAAGTTGCATTATATAGACGAGAACGGAGTAGATAAAGGTACTGTATTCCCTAATGGAGTAAGAATAGGTTGGTTTCTTCTGAATAACGCTTTTGTTAAAGAAGGAAAAACTGATAAGATTTGTTATTCAACTACCGCTTTGAATGGTGATGGACGTACACATACGGCTGCTTTCCGTATCAATGACTTTGTAGTACTTTCATTTGAGGATTATACGGATTATGATTATAACGATGTACAGTTTAATGTCTGGTCCAATCCGATAGAAGCAATTGCTCCTGACGTTCCGTCTGTAACACCTGATCCGGGAACAGATGATGACCGTTCTGTCGCCTATCGCATGACTTATAAAGGAATTTTGGCTTTTGAAGATAACTGGCCTAATAAAGGTGATTATGATCTGAACGATGTGATTGTGAAGTATAATTCTGTTCTGGCGTTTAATACGAGTAACCAGGTACTTTCTACGGAAGACACATTTACAGCACTTTGGTCCGGAGCTTCCTTTAAAAATGGCTTTGCTTATCAGATGAATACTGATCGTTCGAATGTAGTTACTGAGTTTGAGAACATTTCAGATACCAGTCAAGGTTTGGACCGTGAACTTGCTAAAGCTACGGTTAATGTGTTTACTAATGCTCTTGTGGCTACAGAGAATAATACAAAGACAGCATCTTATAAGATTAAAAATACCCTGACTACTCCTGTTGATCACGAAACTTTTGGAGTGGCTCCTTATAATCCGTTTATTATGGTTCATGAGAATTTGGGTAACAATCGTTGTGAAGTTCATCTGGTAAACTATAAACCGACAGAAAAAGCGGATATGAGTTTGTTTCATACAGGCAAAGACTTGTCTTCACCGAACAGTGGTGTCTACTATGTAGCGGCAGAAAATTATCCATTCGCCATTCAGTTGGTTGATGCTGAAGATTTTAGCACCACTGAAACCGAAAGTGTAGATATTACTTATCCGGACTTTATCAAATGGGTGAAATCTAACGGTAGCGAGTATAAGGATTGGTATAAGAAATAAAAGCGAGAGGCTTTGGGTAAAATAAGAGATTGCGCAATTTCATGCAGGAAATGACTTGTATGAAGTTGCGTAATCTTCTTTATGTTTTTGAAATCCTTTTGATATACTCAATAAGTTTTTGATAGAATTTATGATGCTTTAGTGTGTTAGCTTCACCCAGTATCACTAGCTTCATTCGGGCACGGGTTATGGCGACATTCATTCTTCGCAGGTCGTTGAGGAAGCCTATCTGTCCATCTTCGTTGGCACGCACAAGGCTGATGAAGATGACATCACGTTCTTGTCCCTGGAAACCATCTACAGTGTTAACGGTGAGTAGACTGCGATAGGGTTTGAGTGAACCGCTTGCTTTAATCTTATTGCGGAGGTACTGCACTTGGGCTTTGTAAGGAGAGATGATACCGAAATCAATCCGTTCTTCTAAGACGCGCTTTCCGCCGATCCGGTTAATATAAGCTTTTAATTCCTGAAGAAGTAAATCAGCTTCTGCTTTATTGATACGCCCGAATGTTTCCCCAATAAATTCTTCCTTAAAATCCATTTCAGAAGTATCTATCCAACTGATAGGCGTATCCCAATCGAGAATGCCGCGGTATCGTATCTCCGGAGCCGCTTCCAGTTCTCCATTGTAAAACCATTGTGAGGGAAATTTCATGATTTCTTCATGCATACGATATTGTACTTTCAATAGAGAGACGGTACTGGGTTTATTGGCAACGACTCTTTCCATCAATGTACATTCCAGTCCTCCACGGGCAGCTTCGTAACATTTTATAGTAGGTGGAAGCTGGCAATGATCGCCTGCCAGCACTACACGGTCGGCCTTGCGGATGGCTATCCAGA
>USSR01000355.1 GCA_900557355.1 uncultured Bacteroides sp. | reverse complement strand
GCGTCCGTTCGGTATTTTGACCGCCATTATGAAATTTCTCCCATGTACCTTCGTAAAGGGCTACACGCGAAAGAAACGCCAAAGCGGCTTCGCTGGAAAGGCGACCTTCATCGCTGCTGCTGATAGCCTTATCAACGGGCAATAGTTTAGCGGCTTCTTTCAAGTCGTCAATGATGAAGTCAGCCACCTCGGTACGCGGATTACGGGCCTTCTGCATCTCAGGTGAGTCGATGTCGAGCGGCGTGCGGGCTATGATAAGGTCACCGTAAGCCTGCAATAACTCGAAGTAACAATAAGCACGGAAGAAACGGGCTTCCCCCACTGAAATGGCAATGTCGGCTTGTTGTTCATACGCATCAGCCTGTTGCAACAAGGTGTTGACTTGGCGAATACGATTGTAATTGTCGGTATAATGCTTGTCGGATGACGGAATGCTGTTCGTTCCGTTACTATAGATGTTCACCGTGCTGCCGGCAAACAAATCCGAGCGAATATCGGCGTGCTGACTGTCGTCGAGCCATCGAAAGTCGGCCGACCAGCCATAGAACTGGGTGGCAAAAAGTTTGAAGTGTTCGGGCGACTTCCAATAGTTGGTATCCGCCAATTGCGTCTTGGGCTCAAGGTCTAAACACGACTGCATGGTCATGGCGCAAATAATTCCTAAAATATATACTATTTTTTTCATTGTTATCTTCAATATTAAGAATAAAAATTAGAATGTGGCATTCACACCGAAAGTCACGGTGCGGTTAAACGGATAGCGTTGCTTGTTTTCCACCTTACGGGTGGCTTCGGGATCCCAACCATCGGTGATATACGATTTTTCCCATAAATCGGCGCCCGATACATAAATACGCAAGTTGCTGATGAAACCGCTCTTATTCATCCATGCCTTTGGCAATGTGTAACCAAGTACAATCTCTTTGAGACGCAGGTAAGCTCCGTTATCGGCCGACCAGGTAGAGGGAATGTAGTTATAATTATTGATGTCATTACTGTTTGAATAAGTAGGAAAATGGTTATTGGGAGTTTCAGGACTCCATACATTACCCACCGACTGGTTGGTAGTGTTCAGCCAAATAGCCTTGAAAGGCACTTTCCAAGAGTCGATTTCACGATAGATGGTACGCTTGCCCACACCTTGGAATACGGTATTGAAATCGAATCCTTTCCACTCGCATCCGAAATTAAACGAGAACGAATATTTGGGGTCGTCGGAACCGAGAAATACAAGGTCATCTTGTGTCAGTTTACCGTCTTTGTTCACATCTTCATACATGTGGTCGCCCAAACGCAAGTTGGCAGGCAGGGCGATAGAGTTGCTGCCCACATATTTGTCCACGTAATAGTCCAGTTGGTCTTGGTTTTGTACCTTGCCCACATAGCGGTAGCCAAATACCGAATTGAGCGGATAGCCATTCACAGCTTCGTTATAACCTGCGCTCACCACGATGTTACCTCCATCAACGAGTTTATTGGTCATATAGGTTAACGTACCGCCAACATGGTAGTTGAAACTGCCTATCTTATCATGCCAAGTCAAACTAACATCGTAACCATTGGCTTCAAACTTACCACTATTCGTACTGGGAGCAGTTCCGCCCAGAACACCGGGATGCAGACGCGAAACCAACATATTATCGTTTTTCTTTTTAAAGATCTCGAACGTACCCGTAAAGCGATTGTTGAAGAATCCGAAGTCAATACCCAAGTTATAGTTGTAAATACGTTCCCAAGTACGCACAGTGCTCACCAGTCCGGCAGATTCCACATAGGTTCCTTTCGAGTTGCCCAACAAAGCACCGCTGTTCGATTTGTAGTTGTAAAGTTGGATGCCGTCATAGCGTCCGATACCATTTTGGTTACCTACCTCACCATATGAGGCACGTAGTTTCAGTTCATTCACATAGTCACGCAAGTTCTCCATGAATTTCTCTTCAGTGATACGCCATCCGGCTGATGCGCCCCAGAAGAAGTTCCAGCGATTCTTGGGCAAGAATTTCGAAGAGCCGTCGTAGCGAGCATTCACTTCTACCATATATCTTGACTTATAGTTGTAATTCAAGCGACCGAAATAAGAGAGAATAGCTTCCTCCCAACGGTCTACCTTGTCTATGTAGATTTGTCCTTTACCGTTAAGCGATTCGATTGCCGCTTCCACGTCCATTGCTTTGGTACCGCTATAATCGTAAGCGGCATAGTCATATTGCACACCTCCCATAAGCGATATGTCGTGAGCCTCATCAAATAATTTCTTATAAGTGAGAAAAGCTGATGCCGTGTAATTATCGGTACGTGCAGAGCTTTTAGTATACGATGATTTTTCTTTTGCAGGATAGGGAGAGTTCTCGTTTTGAATCGGTGTGCCATCGTATTGATACCAATCAATTGAAAGATACTGTTCGTCACGGGCCGCATTGTTCGTTGAGTACCCCAAAGTACCTTGAAAATCAAGGCCATCCAATATGTTCACTTTCAAAATCTCGTTCACATTCATAGTGGTCACTACAAGTTTGTTGTCACCTCCCAACTCGGCCGACCAGTTGGGAGTATGAATGCCTCCCCACGCATACGGTTTGCCATCGATGGTCGAAACCGGTAACCCTGGCTGCGGTATGCTACTGCCTAATATACTACCAATCTGTGTAGGAGCCACCTGATGCTGACGACTGGCTGACATATTGCTTTCCAAGCTGATACGGTCGTTTATCTTGAAGCTGTTGAATAAACGTACGTTATAGCGTTCGTTCGAGTTGTTCCCCCATTGCAGCGTCCCTTGGTCGTTCAAATAACCCAATGAAAGTCGGTAGGTCGATTTTTCCGAACCTCCGCTTACGCTGAGGTTATGTTGGGTAGAAGTAGCGTTCCCCCACAGCACATCAGTCCAGTTCATATCATGAAACACAAAGTCGGCCACACCGCGGAATCCTCCCGGAATGGGATCTTCATCGGGATTATTTCCACCATGCAGATTAATCCAACTCCCCTTCATCGCTTTAGCCAAACGGGCATAGCGCACCCAGTTGTCGTCTTCGCCATAGCCGTCATTCAAGCGGGCTTGGAGCACACCATCCGTCCATTCGTCCATACTCATCATGCGGGGCTGCAAACCCACAATTTTACGTGTAACCGAACCACTATATTCCACCTTGGTTCTGCCGGCATCGGGACGTTTGGTAGTTACAAAAATCACACCACCTGCCGCTTTTGCACCATAAATGGCAGCCGAAGCATCTTTCAGGAAGTTAATGGTTTCGATGTCATCGGCATTGAGTTGAGCCATCTCACTCACACCACTGGCAGGTACACCGTCAATAATCAAGAGAGGTTCTACCTTGTTCTTCGATACAGAGCCACGGATTGAGACACCCCATCCTTCTTCGCCGGGAGCAGCCGACGAGCGGGTGATGCGTAAACCCGGCACCTGACCTTGCATGGCCGAAAGCGGATTGGATACCGTACCTTTGTCTTTAAAAAGTTTTTGGTCGACCACTGTTACCGAGCCTGTCAACGACTCTTTCTTCATACTGCCGTATCCCACCACTACAACTTCCTGGAGTAGTTCAGAGTCTTCTTTCAATACAATCTTCAAACTGGTTTCATGGCCTTTCACTTGAACTTCTTCCGTTTTGTAACCGATATATGAGATAACCAAAGTTCCTTTGGCATCTTTCAATGAGAAGTTTCCGTCAATGTCAGTCATACAGCCATTGGTGGTGCCTTTTACCATAACATTAGCACCGATAACGGGCTCGCCATTGGAATCCACGATTTTACCTTTAATTGTACCAGTCTGCAATACGACTTGCACTTCCCCGGCATCTGCAAAGACAGCCTGCGAGCCACCTGCTATAAGAGCAGAGGCTATCACCGTGGAGAATAGAATCCTTCTCGATGAAAATCTGAAGAGACTTTTTTTCATATACATAAAATTTAAAACTAACATTTATACTATTTATTCTAATATTAGATACACTGTTGGATATATTCACGGATTTCTTTCCGACTGATAAACAAATGATTTTCTACAGTACGGACAGATAATCCGAGACAAGCGGAAATATCCGCTGACGATATATGCTTGAAGCGACTCATTACATAAATCTTTCTTCGTTGCGCAGGCAGCCGGAGAACTCTCTTCTGCTCACACACAGATAAATCATTAGCGATTATCTGGCTCTCTACCTCATTAATAAAGGTAGGAAGCTGATCTAAAAAATAGGATGTAATTTCCTGCATTTTATAATGACGACGCAAATAATCAATAACCAAATTCCGGCAAATAGAGAAAATAAAGTACTTTATTGTTTCCGGTCGCAACATTTGCTTATAATCCATCAAACGTAAAAATACATCTTGAGCCAGATCTTTCGCGTCTTCATCTTTTCCTATCTTATATAAGATATACAAGTAAACGGAACGATGATAATTCTGATAAGAATCAGTAATCAACTGTACGGATGACATATCTATATTTTCCATTGCTTAGATTTTTGTTTATCATTACGTTGGCAAATATAGAAGGTAAATATGAAAACGGATATTCAAAAAGAAAGAGATAAATTCCGTCCTATTGGCGGAGAGCAAGCGATCAACACACATTCTAATTATCAGACAGTTAACTCTCAATTTCATAGAGTCTCAATTTATTATTTGAGACTCTAAAGAGGTATTTATCAATCTAAAGTTTAAAATGAAAGGTACATAAGTATATTATTCTTCATTGGTCTTTCCGATACTTCGAATATATTCATTCGGAGTAATTCCAATAACCTTTTTAAAATAACGAAAGAAGGAAGTACGCGAACTAAAACCACATAGTTCGGCTAAAGCTGTCAACGTATATTTAGAATATTCATCTTTATCAACCAAACGCTTAAACTCCTCTATGCGATAGTCATTCAAATAGTCATAATAGTTTTTATCCAAATATTGATTGAATAAATAGGATAATGTATAAGTGGAAACATTCAATATTGCAGCCAAGTCTGCTATTTTCAGATTGGGATTAACATATAGTCGATCCCTTTGCATCAGAAGTTCCAGTTCGCCAGCCAAGCGCCTACATTCTTCTTCAGTCACATTACTCTTTCTATATTTTTCTTCTATTACCGGTTGCTGTTTTTCCTTCGACTGAATTAGGTTGTTTCGTTTCATTCTCCGGCGATAATATATATAAGCCAAGGTTATTATCAATATCACTAAAACAGTCACACTCCACATAACAGCATTGAAACGAGGAGCAATAGTCACCATCAGGCAAATTTCCGACTCCGGATCATCCACCCGATGAATTCTAAACTGATAATTGCCGGATAATAAGTCATAATACGTTATTTCAGATTGTCCACTCAATAATTGCCAGTCGCTATCTATTCCTTCCATCTTACATTTATAAGACATATATGCAGGCTCCGAATAAGTGAACCCAGAGAAACGGATTGTCAAATTACGCTGATCTGCTTCCAATTTTATTTTATACACGTTATTTTCTCTACTCATCTTAGCATAAACCGATTGCTTTCCATTCACTAATACATCGGTAATAGCAACCGGATAATGCCATTTTGCTTTTCTGCCATTTTGTTCCGAGGTCAGATAAATCATACCTTTCGAATTGCCGAACCACATCGTACCCTCTTCATCTATCACAGGGAAACAAGTAATAAATATAGAACTGGGCAAGCCATCTACGAAATTATAGGGAATAAAATTACCTTTCTTATCATAACGATATAAGCCCAAATTAGTACCAATCCACAACCAACCTTCATGATCTTCTATAATAAACATTGCATCCTTTCCATCCAAAGGAGTGCCCGACTGCATTCTCCGAAAATGATTCATCGACAAATCAGATATAAAAATTGCACCTTTATCCGGAAGGAAATAAAGCTCATGATTAGAATCTTCGTATACTGTCCGGATTTTATCTTTATGAATAAACCCTTCAGGAAACATATCCGACTTCAAACTATTGGTTGATGGATCCCAAATGCATAAACCGTTCTCTGTACAAATCCATCCTTTACGAGTGGAATCAAAACATATATCATAGACATTCTCTCCCGGTAATTTCGAATTTTCAGTAGTATAATGCCGGATTTGCTTTCCATCTCTATAACAGTAAAGTCCCATAGACGTCGCCATCCACAAACTTCCTTCATCATCCGATTTTATGCAAAACACATGTCCTTTCAGGAATGGAGTTGATTTTAAGTCTGCTGTTTCAAAATCAGATAAAGTCAACGTGGAAGGATTGAGGATATATATACCGCCACCATAAGTACCTATGTAATACTTTCCTTCAAAAGCATAAATACACAAAATCATATTGGAACGTAATTCGGGAACCTTAAAACTTTTAAACCGCTGTTTCTTTTCATCTATATAGAAAAGTCCATTGCGCGAACCTATCAGTTTCTCGTCTTTCGAAACAGCTATTGCACGAACAGGCATCTCTTTTGAGTCGAAATAAGGAAGATAGGCATAGGTAGAAAATAACCCGCTCTGATATAGTGTATAATCCAAGCCTAACTGATAAAAACCAATCCAAATCACTCCTTCCCTATCAACCAATAATGCATAGACAGAATTGGAACGGATCGCCTGTTTATTTCCCGATTCGTAACAAAAGGAACGAACAATCTTCATATTATTCGCAGAAACAAAATGTACCCCGTTTCCATCAGTGCCTATATACAACAAATTCTTTTCATCACTGGAGAGAGACATGATAACATTACAACCCAAGTCAATAATATTTTCTTTAAATTCACCCGTCGAGATATCAAAACATAGCAACCCATGATCCATTGTTCCTAAATAAAGCTTTTTGCCGATACGTGTCATATTTCTATAGGAGAATCCCTGCTTGTATGGATAAGAGGTTATTTTCCGGTTTGAAATATTCATGGAATGTAATCCACCTTTGGTAAGAATCCATAAAGCTCCATTTTCATCCAAATTCAATGCAACGATGAAATTTTCTGCCGATAAGATGTCGGAACTTACTGCCAGTCGCTCCAATTGATTATTTCGATAGATAAATAATCCTTTTTCACTACCTATATACAATCCTCCATCCCGAGTTGGTAAAAGGGCACGAACACCACAATTAATAGTCTCCGGACTAAAGGGTTCCAGTTTTTCTGTTTCCTTATGAACCGTCCACAATCCCATATCATTCCCTATCCATATCCTATTACCAGTCGTCTCTGTTATTACATTCACCCATTTTAGTT
>USSR01000354.1 GCA_900557355.1 uncultured Bacteroides sp. | reverse complement strand
TGCATCCAGCGCACGTACAATTCATGAAAAGCCTGGTCTTTTATGCCCTCCGGGAATTTATAGGCAGAGAAGAAACCGCCTATATCGGAATTCCAGTACGGAATGCCCGTAAGAGAGAGGTTCAAAGCACCCGAAATCTGGTTGTGCAGTACCGTCCAGTCCGATGCCACATCGCCCGACCATGCCTGTGCCGCATAGCGTTGTTGGCCGGCAAAAGCGGAACGGGTAAGAATAAAGACGCGCTTGTCGGATGATACTTGCCGTTGATGGTCGTACACACCACCCACGCTTACAAGCGGGAAAGCATTACGAACTTTGCGGAAAGAGCCCAGGTAGGTACGGTAATCGAAGTCGATGTCCTTCACCGGACTGTGTTCCGGCTCGGTGGCATCCAGCCACCAACCGTCCATTCCAATGCTGAACAGGTTCTTATTCATATATTTCCAGAAGACTTCCCTTGCTGCAGGGTCGTAGGCATCATACACCTTCACACCGTTATCCTGCGGGAAGGTTTCGTGTATCATCAGTTTGTTCATCCGTTTCAGCTCGGCATATATTCCGGTTCCCGGTCCGAAAGAGGGCCATACGGAAATAATGGCGTGAGCATTCAAGCGGTGCACATCTTCCATCATCTTCCGGGGATTGGGGAATTGGGGGTTGCGGAATTCCACGGCATTCCAGTCTTTATGGTCTTCGCCCCAGTAGCGCCAGTCCTGGATGATGCCATCCAAAGGCACTTTCAGGTCGCGGTATTTCTGAACCACGCTTACCAGCTCGTCCTGGCTGACGTAGCGTTCTCTCGATTGCCAAAAGCCAAATGTCCAAAGGGGGAACATGGGAGCTTTTCCGGTGAGTTGGCGCAGTTGCGACCCCCCCCCGTCGGCACCACCGCCATATACGAAGTAATAATCGCAGAGGTCGCCCACTGCCGAATCGAAAGTCATGCCTTGCGCATTATCCGTAAAGGTAGTGGGGGAATAGTTATCCCAGTACAGGGCGTATCCCTTGATGGAATGGACAAGAGGAATACAGATTTCCGTATTCGCCTGTTGCAGGAAAATAGTTTGGTTACGCTGGTTCATCCGCCCCTGCTGGTGTTGTCCCAAACCATAAATAGCCTCATCACTATCCAACACGAAAGTCTGGCGAAGCTGATAGGTAGAATTTCCCGCATCATTGAATGGAGTAAAACCAATAGAAGAAGGCTTCTCAGCTAACAAGACCTTACCATCTTTGTCAGTAAAACGAACTTGTTTTTGGGCAATATCCATAATTGCTACTAATTCGGAAGTAGCAAGAATCACTTCACCTTTTGTCTCTTGCAATTTGTATTTTACCTTTTCTGGTTGCATAGTGACAGACAATGATTGCTTATCAGGTGTCTTTCCGACTGGATATTTCTTCACGCGGATGATAGAAGAAGAGAAACATTCCAACTCCATACAAGTCGTTCCGGTCTCTACTTTTACCCCATTTGGAGTACGCAGAACAGATTGCCCCCATGACGGGACAATCTGTACACAGATACATAAGAATGCTAATAGTTTTCTCATAGTATCAAAATTATATAGATAACACTTTATATTTGGTAGTAAATATAACTGGATCCGTATTCTCCTTATCTACACTGAAAGGTATCAGTTTCTCTTCTCCCGGAGCTAACTCATAATGAACGTTATTGCCTACTTTCTTACCTCCGACATACATTTCAATTTTTCCTGTATCCATCAAAGTTCCATTGTTTTTGACAGACACCCAAATAGTTTTCTGATTCTTTACCAAGTTTTCTTCCACTTTGAATAAAGTCAAACCGAAATCTGCAGCAAATTCATGAGTATATTCAAGCATACCGGACAAACCTTTTCTGGAATCTGCATAACCCACACTATCCTTAATACGGTCTTTGGCCACATACTGAGGACTTACACCTCCAACTAAGATTTTGAAAGCACCTTTCTCTACAACCCGGTCCATATGATCGTTCAACAGTGATAGTTCATAAGGTGTCAGTTCAAAAGAAACTGTTTTCGCTTCACCTGGTTTCAGATGAATACGGGTAAAGTCTTTCAATTCTGTAATACGTGTCTTCACACTGGCATACATATCCGTTACATACAGTTGTACCACCTCATCACCGGCCCGTTGACCTATGTTCTTCACAGTAGCCTGCACTGTAATATTACCATTTTCTTTTTCCTGTATTTTCAGACCAGAATATTCAAATGAAGTATAACTCAAACCATATCCGAAATAGTAAAGAGGATAATATTCCATATCCGAATATTCATAACGACGACCGGAAGTTTTAAAGTTATAATAGAGAGGGAGCTGACCTACGTGACGTGGAAAAGTCATCGGCAAACGACCGGCAGGATTATAATCACCAAACAGCACATCTGCTGTGGCCGGACCACCTTCTTGTCCCGGCAACCAATTCACAAGGATAGCCTTACACAACTCTGACGCCTTAGACAGATTATAAGGGCGCCCCGCCTGAAGAATCAATATAACAGGTTTTCCAGTTGCACAAACAGCTTCCAATAATTCCTGTTGTTTACCTGGCAAAATCAAGGTTGCATAATCATGGTTCTCACCGGATGTTTTATATACATCTGTCGTAGCCTCACTGGTTGAACAATCTCCCAAAACCAATAGCACCACATCTGATTGTGAAGCTACTTTTACCGCCTTTGCAATATTGTTTTCACCCAAGCTTGTAAAATCACAACCTTGCTCATAAATCACTTTTGTCTGTTTTCCTACCGCTTGTTTGATACCAGTCAACACAGATTTTAACTGACCAGGCTGAAGTTTAGGAGTGTAATCACCAGGCTGAAGATCATTTGCACCGGGACCTAACACAGCAATCGTACGCATGTCTTTAGACAGAGGTAAAATATTATCCTTATTTTCTAACAGTACAATAGATTCACGAGCAGCCTGACGTGCCATTTCTTTATGACTATCCGAATTCCACCCCGGATAAATCTTATTCCAGTCCAACGGCTTGTTTGGTGCTTTTTCAAACAGTTCATTGCGGAACATCATACGCAACATTGTGCGGCACACCTCATCAAGATTCTCCATATTGATACGTCCATCCTTTGCGGCCTGTATCACCTCCTTATCATTATAAGTATCACCACAGTTTGTAGCAATACCGGCAGCCAAAGCCTGGTTAGCAGCTTCTATTTTATTTTTAGCCGT
Organism: uncultured Bacteroides sp.; assembly: GCA_900557355.1. GTDB lineage: Bacteria > Bacteroidota > Bacteroidia > Bacteroidales > Bacteroidaceae > Bacteroides. The sequence continues at coordinate 4,048 of USSR01000354.1, read as the reverse complement.
ATAATGCTTACGGGCAGTCAAGTTACCTATAGCACCACAGTCGCTAACGATAAAGCCGCTGAATCCCCATTCCTCACGCAAAATATTATGTAGTAATTCTCTACTTTTAGCTACCGGAACACCCAGGAAATCCGAATAAGCCATCATCAAAGATTGGCAATCATAGTTACGAATCACATGACGGAACGGAACCAAATGTACTTCGCGCATTTCACGTTCAGACAATCCTATATCATGAGAATCGCGTCCTCCCAACGGAGCACCATGACCACCAAAATGTTTCGGAGTAGTATACAACCCCATAGACTGGTAGCCTTTAATCCAAGCTCCACCAATTTGCGATACCAAAACCGGATCCTCTCCAAATGTTTCCTCACAACGTCCCCAACGGGCATCCTGAGCTACATCCAGTACCGGAGACCATGCCTGCATAGTACCTGCCGAAAGAGTTTCATCGCCAACTGCCATTGCCACTTCTTCCGTCAACTTCTTATTCCAAGTTGCCCCCATTGCAAGAGCCTGGGGAAAGATAGTAGCTCCACTACCATATGAGAAGCCATGTACAGCTTCCACCTTTGTAATGGGCGGTACATACAAATGAGGAATACCGGGAATGCCCCAGCCCTCACGTATCAGTTCCATTTTATCTTCCGGCGTCATCACAGACAACAGGCTTTCTACACGTTCTTCCACCGGAAGCGTAGGGTCCATATAGCGTAGCGAAGTCTTTTCTCCTTTCCGATTTTTCAATTCCTTATCAGCCAGAAGAACAGATACCTCCTTTACCATAAAAGGTTTAACACGATCACCTCCCTTAAAAGCCAACCGGACATGTGCCCCATATTTAGGTGAAAACTTCAACCGCATCTCTTTAGCGCTACCCTGTACCTGATAATCGACAGGCACTCCCAGATTCATAGGATCATATGTAACAAAGATATTCATCAGTTGCTTTAAATCCTCTTTAGAAACACCTTGCATCTGAACCCCAAGTTCACATACATCACCAGGAGTCTGGATAGTGAACATCAACCATTGGTCTGCTTTCAAGTCCTGACCACTAACTTCCCACATTGTCTTTTGATCCTTATCAAAAGCTAACGAAGCTTTTTCTACATTAGTCGATGCTGAAACGGACAAAATATCACTTGGCTGCTGAGCCATTAGAAAAGAGCAGGATAATATTCCTGCAAATAAGAATAAGTGCCTTTTTAAGTTCATATTATCAGATTTTAATCTATTTTTATGCAAAGTAAACGGCAACCGCTTAATAAAATGATAAAACAATAATTAATGAAACATTAAAATCCACTTAATGAATCACTTTTGCAGGAAAAGCGAAGCCTGGCTGTAATAATTGCATAAATAAGTAATCGGTTTTCACCAAAAAACACTACTTTTGTACGAGCTAATACTTCATTAAGGACATACAAAATGAAAAAGACACAATCTATTATCTTTCTTCTGTTGATGTGTATGCGTTCAGTCGCTCAGCTTCCTGAATATGGTTTGCATATCCAATCCTACCCGCTTCAGAATTCTGAGTTTACCAGTATGGTATTAGAAGATGGAAAGCCCATAGAGACTAAAGGAGACAAAATTACCCTGAGTTTTAACCTCTGGGTGAGACCCGATAATGTATTCGGAACCGTATTCCGCATCATTACTGAAAACAATAAGAATGTCGATCTGATGTACAGTGTCAGCGAAAACGACCGACGCTTCCCAATTCTGGTCACTGGAGATGCAGTACACCCCATTCAAAAAGAAGTGAGGCGTGAAACTTGGACTTCAGCCAGCCTGACCCTCGATGTTAAAGAGGGAAATATTACCGTATTATATGATAGTACGGAAATCAATGTGAATTATCCCGACCTGAAGGGTACGCAGAAACTACGCTTTGCTTTCGGCTATTGTCCCTATGAGGGCTTCTCTTTAGCCGATGTGGCTTCCGTTAATTTAAGAGATATCAGTATCAAGCGCGGATTACAGGAGATACGTTTGTGGAAAATGGCGCGCCATAATAAGGAAGTCTGTTATGACGAGATTTCCCACAGTCCGGCTTCCGGCAAAAATACCCGTTGGATTATAGACCAGTATATCACCTGGAAGAAGATTCATTCACAGCAATTCAAATCTTCTCCCTCTGTAGCATTCGATCCTACTGTCGGAACTTTCTACATAGCCAACAATAAACAAAAGCTGTATGTTTTCCATACGGATGAAAGGATAACTGACACCATTCAGGTAAAAGGCGGTGAGTTTGTAGCCAACTATCCCAACCAGTTGATATATCTACCAGAGCAACATCAGTTGTTATCCTACAACCTGAATGAAAATCTATATTCATTCTTTGATCCTGCTTCACAAAGCTGGAAAGGGACACAGGCAGCCGTACAAGAACATGACTATTGGAATAATACACTCGTTTATAATCCGGCCAATTCTTCACTGATCAGCTTCGGTGGATATGGACATTATCATTATAATAACAAGCTATTGATCTGCTATCCTTATGAGGATACCCCGCAGCGTCACCTCAATCTGACGAATATTCATCCCAGATACTCTTCCAGTTCTGTCATAGTTGACAGCACACTTTATATCTTTGGAGGACGCGGTTGCCCATCCGGACGGCAAGAATTATCTCCCCGCAACTATTATGATTTGTATGCTGTCAACCTTTTGACCCAGCAAGCCAATAAGCTATGGGAATTCACTCAGATTCCGGACGGAGGAGATTTTCAACCCAGTGAAAACATGGTTTATGATACTGAAAAAAAATGTTTTTACTTCTTCAGTACCCAGCAAGGTGGTACGTTGATGAAAATTGATACTCAAACACCACATTTTGAGCTCATGTCATTGCCTATAGGACTGAAATTAGAGGCTCAGTATATGTATACCAACATATACTATTCACCAAAACAAAAGAAGTTATATACAGTGATTCACCAAGCTGAAGTAAGCGGAAAAGCTGATATAGGCATCTATGAACTGAATTTCCCTCCGATTCCCATTTCATCCTTTAAGCAGCCTGATGTGGTTGCAGACAATACCAGTCAAAACGATCAGCCATCTATATGGCTGTACATTATAGTCGGAATACTGGTTATTGCCGGAATGGGAGTCTTCTATTATAGAAAGAAAAAGGCTGAAATAAACCGGGTCAAGACCACCGCCGAGAACAACAAGAAAACGGAAACAAACAGCCTCCAATCAGAAACAGCGAATGGCTCTCTAATCAATGATATATCTGAGATAAAAATAGAAATGCCTATACACACAGAGACAACGACATTCCACAATTATGATTTCTCCAAGGGATGTGTTTGTTTCTTTGGTGGCTTCCATGTTGTGGACAAAGAAGGCAATGACATTACAGCCTTATTTACTCCAACCCTTAAGGCTTTATTGATATTGCTTATACTCTATACCGGAAGAGACTCCAAAGGAATCATTGGTCATAAACTAATCCAGCTATTATGGTATGACAAGACGGATGAATCTGCCAAGAATAACCGTAATGTATATATGAGTAAACTACGCGGTTTATTGGAAAAAGTAGGCGATATCAAAATATTGAATCAAAATGGCTTCTGGAGCATACAGTTTGAAGAAGGGACTATTTGCGACTATCTGGAAGCACTTCATTTATATAAAGAGAATAATAGTCAGAACTTAGAGAAGCTGCTTGAGTTATTGCTACGTGGTATGATGTTACCTAATATGGAAACCGATTGGATCGATACGTTCAAAAACGATTTTTCAAATAGCACTATCGATCTGCTTTGCAGATTACTGAAACGGGAAGACCTCTCGGAGACGTTAAAGCTAAAAATTGCAGATACACTATTCCAACATGACTACATCAACGAGGAAGCTCTTTGTGTAAAATGCCGCATTCTTTGTCAGCAAGGCAAGAAAGGGCTTGCCAAGACTGTCTATGATGCTTTTTGCAAAGAATATGCTGCTTCGCTGGGAACAGAATACAAGTTCTCCTTAATGGAAATTATCGACGAGCAAAACTGAAACAAATAGATACTCC
>USSR01000353.1 GCA_900557355.1 uncultured Bacteroides sp. | reverse complement strand
ACAGCTCTTCATCGCTGTCATCGGGCAAGAGGCTTCGCAAGCATCGGCTATCATTTCTACATCACACGGGATGGCGAAGTTCACGTCTGTCGACCGGTTCATCAGATCGGGGCGCACGCCACAGGATGGAATGATAAAAGCGTCGGCATCTGTTATGAAGGCGGGCTCAACGAGGACGGGCAACCGGCGGATACAAGGACCTATGCGCAGAAGTGTTCGCTACTCGATTTGCTAAGGCAACTGAAAACGGATTATCCAAAGGCGGAGATACTGGGGCATTATCAACTCAGCAGGTCAGTGCATAAGGCGTGTCCGTGCTTCGATGCAAAGTCAACATACAGTGAATTATAAAACGGAAAGACTCTGTTCTATCGGATTACAAATCCGATGGAACGTCTAGTCCGGTCTACTCTATCTTCCAAACTCCCAGCGCCCACCGTTCACTATCACATATCTTCCAGGCTCAGGCAGGCTGTCACAATTTCATATTCATTTATCTCTTCATGCTGAAGGCTGATTTTATATCGTCCCTGAATCCACATGAATATTCTGACCGGTTATTGAGCAAGCCTTATCAGATAATAAGAAAACAACAGTTTCGGCAACAGAACGGATTGACGTCGCTTTTTTCAAAGATGTACGTTTATAAATTCTATCTTTTTGATCTTGTGATAGAGTAGAACTCATTACCGTTTCCATAAATCCAGGTACCACAACATTGGAACGGATACCCAGTTCGCCCCATTCTCGGGCTGTATCTTTTGAGAATGCCTCCAAAGCTCCTTTACTCGACGCATACATTGCCAATCCTTTATAGCCGGTATGGACACTGATGGAAGAGATATGAACAATACACCCGCAAGTATGATGCAGCAACATATTCCTTAATACATATTTGGTTATCATCATGGGGGTAAACACATTGACCGCATACATAGTCTGCAACTTAGGCAAACTCAAATTAGTGACAATATCATCGTAAGCCATTGCCGCATTGTTTACAAAGCCATGCAATTGAATTTTACCGGATATGAACTCCTTAAAAATAGAGATACGAATGCAGTCCGAATCGCTCAAATCAACGCTTTTAAAAAACAGCCTGCCGGAATATGTTTTTTCTAAAGCAATGAATTCGTCCGAATAGCCGCGAGCCACTCCATATACACAATGCCCTTGCGCCAGTAATATCTCGCAGATTTCAAGTCCTACGCCACGCGAACAGCCTGTTACTAAATAATTCATAATCTTTTCAATTTTCCTGTACGGGTCAGTGACAGAGTTTCTACAAATTTAAAATAACGGGGTATCTTGAAGTCTTGCAGGCGGTCCTTCAACTGATTCCGGATTTCTACTTCTTCCAACACAGAAGATGGTTCCAACCTTACTTCCGCACAAAGTATATTCCCCAAAACGGAATTTGACCTACCGTATACCCTGACCTGGCTTATTCCGGCAATGGAGAGCAAAGCGCTTTCCACTTCACCCGGATTAACCTTATAACCTCCTATATTGATCAGTTCATTTTTACGACTTTTAAACTTAAAAGTGTTTCGCTCATCATCCTGCCATTCTACCAAATCGCCTGAGGGATAATAATCGCCTATCAATTGAAAATGCTCCGACTTACCCAATAACGATTTATGGATGAACAGTTCGTCTTCTTCCACCCTGATTTTATTTCTGATGGCTTCGGGTATCCGAAAACAATCGCCTTGGGCTACGAACAAGCTCCCCGCCTCTGTAGAGGCATAGATATTATTTATCTTCGCCATCGGAAATATTTTTTTGATGGAGTCGTACAACTGGCTCTCCGACCTTTCACCTCCCAATGTTACTCTGACTACCGACGGATAAGCAGATTCACAGGGAAGCAATAAACGATAAAAGGTAGGCGTGGCGGAAATGTGGGTTACTTGAAACTCATGAATCAACCGGTATATTTCCGAACGGGAAAAATTGAATACATTAATCAACGTATTGCCATTCGCAAAAGCTTGAAAAAAGACCTGTAATCCCGCCATATGTGTAGGATTATAAGCATAAGCCCATGTCTGTTCCTCATAACAGTTTCCAGTCCTCAAAAATCGTGTTAAAGAAGAAATAGTATGTACCACTTTTTTAGGTTGCCCCGTTGTCCCGGATGTGAATATGGTTATTTCCGAACTTGAATGCAAAATAGCTTTTACTATTTCTTCCGCCGAATTGTAATGGCAAGGCTCTAAGGGAAAGGCCACATTCACATCTCTTTCCTTTACATCCTCTATCTCATCCGAATTCAGATCGGCATCCAATAGAACCAATGGTTGATTGGAAGCTAACGCACTCAACAGATTTACAAAATAGGGAAATAAATCTTTATTCTTGAATAAAGGATAATATTCCTGTTTCCGGTTAATCGCATCTACCAAATCAGCGTAAGTGAAACGTCGGGACTTATCTATCAGAAAGAATTCCATTTATTTTTCTAATTTAGCAAGCACTTCACCAACGGTATTTACTAAACCGTCTTCAAAAATATCAATTTCAAATTCATCTTCGATATGTACGGTTAATTCAGCCAAATCGAAAGAGGTAAGTCCCAAATCATTGCGCAGGTTGGATGAAATGTCTAATGATTGAAGCGTGGTCAGACCTTTTGAAACTCTTATCCGATTTACGATCGATAAAACTTTTTCTTCCATTTTTTTAATTAGCTATTAATAGGTACGTAAAATTTCGTTGTTGATAGATTTGCGGCTACACTCCCCCACGACAAACCTACTCCGAAACCGCTCATGAGAACCTTCGATAAGTCATAGCCATGTTCACGGGAACACAGGTCGCTCAGTAGTAATGGAATCGATGACGGGCCGGTATTCCCATAATTCGCTACATTTACAGGAACCTTATCTACAGGTACTTTCAATCGCTTGCGAACATTGTCGACCATAAACTTATTGGCTTGATGAAGTGCGAACAAACCTACAGTTTCTTTATCCCATCGCATGTCTTCCAACAGTCCGTTTACATTTTTCGGAACATTACTAATAGCAAAATTGAATAATCCCAACCCATCCATATACAAATCATTGAGAGTGCGTCCATTTTGATCTTCATCCCATGCTAACGCAGAGGATTGTTCCGAAACGGGAGTCCTGAAACCACCGGCAGGTACAATCAGACGATTGGCCCCACTGCCATCCGACTGAATATGAAATCCCATCGAATGACTTCCTTGCGTTACCATAGTTGCCGTACCACAATCGCCGAATACCATCCTTAATGACTTATCGTGTTCATTGATGATTCGGGAGGTCGTATCGCCGGTCAGTAACAAAACATTCGCACATGCGCCGCTATGAATCCACAAAGCGGCCTGAAACAGCCCATAGATATAGCCGGAACATCCATAGTGCACATCCATACAGACGGTATCCTTTGTCAGTCCCAACCGTTCCTGAAGACATATAGAAGTAGAGGGTAGCAAATAGTCGCAAGTTTGAGAGACAAAAACAATTCCATCGATTGTCGATTTATCAATCGATTCTTGACTTATGAGATATTCCGCTGCCTTCCGGCACATATCCGAAGATGTCATATCCTCACTGGCAATGCGCACTCTTTCCACTCCGGTAGCTTTCATTATATTGTTAACTTCCGAATGGCCGTAAATATCCGCATAGGATGTCATTTCAACGCTATTCTCCGGAAGCCAAGCTACCAAGGAACTTATTTGAATATTGTTTACTATTATTTTCATTTTAACTACTGCAATGTAAACCCTCCATCCATCACCAACTCCGCCCCGGTAGTAAATCCGGATGCGTCACTCAACAAATAAACAATGCCATAAGCCACTTCTTCGGGACGTCCGAACCTTTTCAGGGGGTATTGTTGGCGCTCTGCATCATATTGTTCGGCAGTGATTGTCCCTTTGTACAGAAGAGGCGTTTCTATCAAACTGGGGCAAACAGCATTCACACGGATTTGCTTTACCGCCAATTCCAATGCCGCATTCTTCACAAAACCACATATAGCGGATTTACTAGTACTATAGAGTGCATTCCCTGATATTGCAATGTATTTGCCGGAGATAGAAGAAGTAAATACAACGGAAGCCCCCTTCACAAGCTTCTTTTTCCGGAGCAGGCGTTGCATCAGTAAAATGGGGGCGACGGTGTTAATCTCCAACATACGGGACAATTCTTCTCTATTAATAAAAAGGACCGGGAACAGATCGTTAATTCCCGCATTGTTGACCAGCCCGTCCAGCACCGGAGTCTGTTCCACCAGACGATCCAGTTGGGCGTCGTCGGACAGGTCGGCCACGATCATCGCATGTCCTTCTCCTTCCAATTGCCCAAGTGTCTCTTTCAGGCGTTCTTCATTCCTGCCGGTTACTATGACCCTTGCTCCCATACGCGAACATTCGATGGCGGCGGCCCGGCCGATGCCGGAAGAAGCGCCTGTAACAAGGATGGTTTTGCCTTGCAGGGTGAAAGGATTGTACATTACCGTTTATTCTTTAAGATTTGATACAACTCATTCACGGTGCCCGCCTTACGTATGTCTTCCCCTTTCAGAAGGATTTCATATTCATCAGCCACCATCGCCATTACCGACAAGGCCGTCAGTGACGACCATTCATACAATTCTCTAAAATTCGTATCCGCCTGGATTTCATTGGGATCAGTATCCTCAAAGAGCTCCGCGAACTTTTTGATAAATTCTTGTAATTCCATATTTATCTATTAATTTCTTTCTATATCCATTAAACGGAATTTTCCAAATTATAATTATAGCATAGGAACCATGTATATAGGGAGGTATATAATGTTTTCTTCTTCTTTCAGATCTTGATAATGAATAACATATGGGACAGATAGCTGATTACTAAACTTTCCGCAAAACTTCTTGAGTGAGGTTAATGTGTATCTTGTACTTGACTTCACTTCTATGGGTGATATATTATGCCGACTTGTTACCGATGACTTCTGAATCAAGAAATCAATTTCCATACGGTCTTCTGCGTTATCCAATGAATACTGAGAATAAAAATAAAGTTTGTGACCATTGGCTCTAAGCATTTGTGCTACTATATTTTCGACTAACATACCTTTGTTTACTTCCAACTTATCCATCAACAGTTTGCGATAAAGTTCTTCGCTGATAATGGTCCTCTCGTCAAAAGCATGACTGATAAGCAAACCAGTATCTGCCATATAACATTTAAGCTGTTGATTATCCATCTTCATACGTAATCCGACACTTGGCTCTGATGCTCCCCAACAGATATTGAGTACTTGTGATTCGTCCAGCCAAAAGAAAGAGGTTTCATATTCTCTAAAACGAGCAGTTGATTTCAAATCTTTCATTTTAAATTTCTTCTCATGTCGCTGTAATGAGGCAGGAATCTGATCAAAGATACTTTTCACCTTTGTTTCAAACCCCGAAGCATATTTCTCAATATCCGACTTGTAAAGATGAAGAATATCGCGTTTGACACGATCCACATCTGCAAAGTCATGTGTTTCTATATATCGCTGAACTGCCTGCGGCATACCTCCTACTATCATATATTGCCGAAACAAATCCATAGCCTTTCTATGCATAGCTCCTCCTAAAGACATCTTTTTATCAAAGCACTGCTGAATAAACGGCATCAGCATGTCATCGCCCAAAGCCCACAAAAACTCTTCAAAATCCATCGGATTCATTTGATACCGACGTTCTTCTGAAGGAATAAGTATATCTTTCACATTCTTATTAAGTGAGACCAAAGAACCGGTCTCAATATAATCATATTTCCCATTAGCCACCAAATATTTGATTGCAGCACGGGCTTTCGGATACATTTGTACTTCATCAAAAATGATAAGTGAATCCCGTTCGTAGAGCTTTACTCCTGTAATATTTTGTAAAAGAAGGAAAAACATATCCAGATTCGATAAATAGTTATCAAACAAATCCCTTATATCCTTACTTGTTTTATTGAAATCCAATAGAATATAAGATTTGTATTCCCTCATTGCGAATTCTTCTACAATATAACTCTTTCCCACTCGCCTGGCGCCATCTATGAGAACAGCAACACGTCCTTTTTCCTGTTGCTTCCAGTGAAGCAGTTTATTATAAATTTTTCTTTTCATCTTTTCAATATCACATTTTTAAGATTAGAGGCAACCTCATAAATCACGTTTTTAAGGATTACCAGCAATTAATAAATCACGTTTTTAAGATTATTACCTTGCAAAGGTATATCTATTATCTGATATTGAAATATATTATCGGCTTTTTTTATTGATTCTCCTACTTACTTCTCTTCCCCTTCACCACAATGTTTCCCACTGCCTTCCAGAAATACCTCCAATCCGTAAGGAAGGGATTTTGAAAATAAGCCTCCAGATAACGCCGTTCGCTTTCCTGTATTTCCTGTAGCGTCTCAGGCATGTCGGCATAAAAGGGGGGAAGAAGCCCCGGCTTGGTACGGATGCGTAGTTCCTGTAGTTCCCGGGAATAGAGGCTGAAATAATGGTTGCTCAGCGGGCGGACGCCCACCAGCTTCAGGTCGCCTTTGAGCCAGTTCAGAAGCATGGGGAGCTCGTCCAGCCAGGTTTTGCGCAAGAATTTCCCCAGCGTGCTCACCCGGTAGTCGTCGGCAATCTTGCCACCGGCACAAAGTCCCTCTTGCTTATAAATATAAGGTTGAAGATATTCGGAATAAGCGTGCATGGTGCGGAACTTGTAAACACCGATAGTCTCGCCATTCTTCCCCTTACGCTTCAGGCGGATCAGGAGCCCATTGGAAGGGGTGTCGTCCCGAATAGGGTCTTTCACTTTAATGGCTATCACATAAAACTCCCCTTGGGTGATTTCCTCATGCACCACGTCGAAACCCGCCCGATAGAGTCTTCCCAGTACCTCCACACGGGTGAGGGCTCGCTTCGTCCCATGGGTCACCCTATAATAGAGCCCTCTGGTGAGGGACATTTTAGGAAATATCCGATGCCAGCAATAATCCAACACATAGAGGATGTGATTGATGACCGGAGGCGTCTGCCGCATGATTTTCTCTCTGCGGATGCCGGAAGTGGTGCAATGACAAGCAATGCCTCCCCCGGCATCGAGGCAATAGTTAGAATAGGAAAAAAAAGTATTCAAATGCCGGATTTTATTCAGGGAACACACATGGACAATCAATGCGGGAGTTCTGGTCTTATGGACAAGAATCGCTTCCGGATTGGATGAGTCGAGCAGAATCGTATCCGAAGCGAACAAGTGC
>USSR01000352.1 GCA_900557355.1 uncultured Bacteroides sp. | reverse complement strand
GATTCGTTAGCTTTCTTTTGTTCTGCCATTTTATATATTCTTTTTGTTATTATTCTTATTTAGCCATTTCGACCCGCAAAAGTAACTTTTTTATAGGTATCAACGAAATTTAGCGGCATCTTTTTTTCTTTTACACTTGAAAACCCGAAATTCTTCCTACTTTTTAATAAGCTAAGCTCCACCTCTTGCATTAAAAATAAGCAAGCTTATTTTGTACTGCATTCGGTTTACATTATCTTTGTAACTGAATTTACTGCTGTAATATGATACTGAAACGTATATCCATACTTAATTATAAGAATCTGGAACAAGTTGAGCTCTCATTCTCACCCAAGTTGAACTGTTTTTTCGGACAGAACGGCATGGGGAAAACGAATTTGCTCGATGCCATTTATTTCCTTTCGTTTTGTAAGAGTTCGGGCAATCCCATTGACTCGCAAAACATCTGCCATGATCAGGAATTCTTTGTCATTCAAGGTTTCTATGAAGCTCTTGACGGTACACCGGAAGAGATTTATTGTGGTATGAAGCGTAGGCAAAAGAAACAATTCAAGCGGAATAAAAAGGAATATACCCGCTTGTCCGATCACATTGGATTCTTGCCTTTGGTCATGGTTTCTCCTGCCGACTCGGAATTGATTGCCGGAGGCAGTGACGAGCGTCGCCGCTTTATGGATGTCGTAATCTCGCAGTATGATAAAGAGTATTTGGAAGCTCTGATACGCTATAATAAAGCGTTGGCTCAACGAAATACGTTGTTGAAAAGTGAAGTGCCGGTAGAAGAAGAACTGTTTCTTATTTGGGAAGAGATGATGGCACAGGCCGGTGAGATTGTTTTCCGCAAGCGGGAGGCTTTTATCAGTGAATTCATTCCTATATTCCAGTCATTTTATTCTTTTATTTCACAAGATAAGGAGCGGGTAGGGCTGACTTATGATTCGCATGCCCGTGATGCATCCCTGTTAGATGTAATAAAAGCAAGTCGTGTGCGTGACCAGATTATGGGATACTCTCTGCATGGAATTCACAAAGATGAACTGAATATGCTTCTGGGTGATTTCCCTATCAAGCGGGAAGGTTCGCAAGGGCAGAACAAGACCTATCTTGTTGCTCTGAAATTGGCACAGTTTGATTTCCTGAAAAGGACCGGCACTGCAGTACCTTTGCTTCTGCTGGATGATATCTTCGATAAACTGGATGCTTCCCGCGTAGAGCAGATCATCAAGTTGGTAGCCGGTGATAACTTCGGGCAGATATTCATAACAGATACAAACCGGGAACATCTGGATCGCATTCTTCATAAGGTAGGCAGCGATTACAAAATGTTCCAGGTAGATCAAGGAGTCATAACAGAACGGGAGGAGGATGAAGCATGAAGCGTAACGATGCCGAACAAATAGGTAAACTGATACGTACTTTCCTTCGGCAGGAGAGTCTGGAGTCGCCACTCAATGAGCAGCGGCTCATCAACTCATGGGCAGAAATCCTTGGCCCCACTATTGCCTCTTATACCCGCGAACTCTATATCCGCAATCAGATTTTATATGTCCATCTGACTTCTGCCGCCCTGCGTCAGGAACTAATGATGGGACGTGACTTGCTGGTACGCAACCTGAACCGCCACGTAGGTGCGCAGGTAATCACGAATATCATATTTAGATAGTGATTAGTGGTTAGTAATTAGTGATAAACTATCCACTCTCTGTATCTTTAATGCTTTCAATTCTTCTATGGCACGATTGTAATATACAGGCGTTTCCAAGTCTTTATTGTTATGCGCATCTAACCCGATGATAGCAGTACAACCTTCATTGGCGGCAATGTGCCAGAAGTCCGGGCAGGGATAAGTCTGCAAGTCGTGCGCTTCATTATATGCCACATAACCGATATTATATTCCAGCGGAATATGGAAGCGTGCGGCTGTGCGGCAGATATGGCGGCTGATTAACTTACAATGACGGTCGAACTGAGGATATGAGCGCATGAATAAATCCGGGTGGGCCAGACAGCAGAACAAACCACTCTCCATTCCCTCGATGGCACTCTCTTCATAGAGTTCCAGCATATCAAGGTTCTCGGTATGATGCCCGAAGTAAGGGAACTTCTCATCTGTATGGTAATGGTGATTGCCGAATAGGATATAATCCAGTTGATACTCTTTGATTTTTTCTTTCAGCCAATGAATATAAGCGGGAAAATACTCGCATTCCAATCCGATTTTGATACTAATCTGATCTTGGTATTTCTCGCGGAGTGAGCGCAGGCTTTCTACGTATCCGGGTAATTCTTCGGGGAGCATGCGCATGTCAGCCACATAATCGGTGTGATACTTCCACGGAGTGTGGTCTGAAAATCCCAGCTCCTGATAGCCGCCTTTGATGGCGCTGAGCACGTAGTCTTCGTCGCTACCCGTAGCGTGCATGCAACGGGCAGTATGAGTGTGATAATTTGTTTTCATTGAATTGTTATAATCGTATCCATGCGGATGTCGAATGGCTCCGCAGGCACTTCTTCCACTAATTGAAAAGGAAAACAGATGCCGGCTTTGAAAGCCGTGAGGCGGGGGAGCAGTCGGTCATAATAACCTTTGCCTCTGCCCAGACGGTTACCTGCATTATCGAAAGCTACGCCGGGAACGGCAACAAAGTCGATAGCTGCATAGTCGGTGAAGAGTTCTCCGGTAGGTTCTTCAATACCATAACTTCCTGTTGCCAGGTCTTCGGGACCGGTATAGACACGCAATTCCAGATCGTCACCTACGACAACCGGAAGCAATATCCGCTTTTCACGGCTCCACTTCCGGACAAATTCATGCGTATCGACCTCGTCCTTCAGTGAATAATAGAGCAGGACGATATGTGCCGCCCTGAAAGCCGGGTGGGCTTCCAGGGCGGCAAGAATTTCAGCAGACTGGGATTGATGCGTAGTGGTAAGCCCGTGCCGGGTCTTTAACAATGCCATACGCTTCCGCAGTTCTTTTTTTCTTTCCTTCATCTTTCGTTTCTTCTTTCACAACATCTTCCGGAGCTTTGGGAAATGCTTCGCCGTTCTCCAAAATTTCCAATGCCTTTTGTACGGTAGGATCGCCCTGATTGATATACCTTATATAAGGCTCCCTGCCTAATATATTATAGATAATGTTTCCATAAAGGTTTCTTTCCATCAGCTTGTAGGACTTGTGGATAAGGATATTGCGTCTCTTCACTCCCTTGCTGTCTGCAAAACGGATAAACTGTTCTACGATACCTTGCTGACGAAGATATTTCAGCATGTCTTCTTCATTTTCGAACTCATTCAGTTTAGCCCGGTTGCGGTCGGAATACTGGAAGCTGAACTGTAAAGTCAGTCCTTTATTGAGCACTTCAATCAGATAAGAAGAGGTTCCTGTGGTATCCTGCGGTACGAATACGTCCGGCATAATACCACCACCACCGTAAACGGGACGTCCTAGACGGGTGGAGTAGCGTAAATTCTCGTCCAGCTTGATGCTATCCTTAGAGAAGAATTCACCATGCTCGTAGCGGGTCAGCCAATCCATTTCGTACTTGGCGTCCTTACCATTTTTATACGGACGTTGTATGCAACGACCGGATGGAGTATAGTAGCGGGCAATTGTCAGGCGGATAGCAGAGCCATCGCTGAAGTCAATCGGTTGTTGTACCAATCCTTTTCCGAAGGAACGGCGTCCTACGATTGTACCACGGTCATTATCCTGAATAGCTCCTGCAAAGATCTCACTGGCGGATGCCGAACTTTCATTGGTCAGCACAACCAAAGGCATTTTCTGGCAACTGCCTGTTCCGTTGGCATAATCTTCCATACGGGGATATTTGCGTCCCTGGGCAT
The DNA here is from genome assembly GCA_900557355.1 of uncultured Bacteroides sp. Lineage (GTDB taxonomy): Bacteria > Bacteroidota > Bacteroidia > Bacteroidales > Bacteroidaceae > Bacteroides. Next base: position 3,425 of record USSR01000352.1, on the reverse strand, counting down.
AGACTATGAGTTGTCCTTCCGGCAGGAATTCATTTACCATACGCACGGCAGCCTCCATATAACCACCGGTGTTGTCGCGCAAGTCGATAATGATTCCTTTACAATCCCGATGACTGAGTTGAGCAATAGCATTCAGCAGTTCTACATGAGTGGTACGTCCGAATTTACTGATTTGAATATATCCGTAATCATTGCTGAGCATATAAGCTGCATCAATTGTATTCTGTGGAATATCACCGCGGGTGATGACAAAGTCCAGCAAATTCTTTTCTGTAGCACGTTTGACACCCAGTTTTACTTTGGTTCCTTTCGGACCTTTCAAAGTGCGCATGGCTTTCTCATTGGTCAGTTTTATTCCGGCGAACAAGCTGTCGTCTACCATAACGATGCGGTCGCCTGCCATCAGCCCTACTTTCTCGGACGGACCGCCTTGAATGACACTGTTCACATGAATCGTATCATCCTGAATGGTGAATTGAATACCGATACCGCTGAAGCTGCCTTCCAACTCTGAATTAACTTCCTCCAGATTCTGGGCAGGAATGTAAGTAGAGTGGGGGTCTAACTCAGCCAATATCTGTGGCATTGCTTTTTCCACAAGATCTGTCATGTTGACGGTGTCCACATATTGGTCTTCAACAACCCGCAACAAAGCATTCAACTTGTTGGACGAGCCATTAATAATGCCCAGCGTATTTCCGGCGAAATGCCTGGCATAAAATGTTCCGATCAGAATTCCCATTACCACGCTGATTGCAATGACGAGTGGGGTAAAGCGGGAAGAGTTTTTTGTACTCATGTTCTTAAAAGTTGTTAGCTACGAGCTACATGCTACGAGAGGTAGCTGTATGCTTCGTATATTTTTGTTTATTGTTTGTTTAAGGTCTTCATTCTTTACTTGTAGCCTGTAGCTCGTCACTTGTAGCTACATATACTACCTCGATACCTGCACGCTTCAAAAGTTCGATACCGTCTTCCAATCGGTATTTTTCGGAGTAAACCACTCGTTTGATACCTGCCTGGATAATCAGTTTTGAACATTCGATGCATGGCGAAGCGGTGACATACATAGTGGCACCGTCGCTGCTATTATTAGAGCATGCTATCTTCGTGATTGCATTCGCCTCGGCATGTAGCACGTAAGGTTTGGTAACGTTATTATCGTCTTCACATACATTTTCAAAACCGGCAGGCGTTCCGTTATACCCGTCAGAAATGATCATTTTATCTTTGACGATGAGTGCACCTACCTGACGGCGTTTACAATATGAATTTTCCGCCCAGATACTTGCCATACGTATATAACGCTTGTCCAGCGCTTCTTGTTTTTCTTTTGCAGAACCTTCCATAGTCTTAATTACCTGAGTTACGTTGTGGAGCGAAAGAAATGAATTTTACTGTCTGTCCCTCTTTGTAATAAATATATAGATTCTTATTATCTCCTCCATATTTGAATGCACTCTTTAGTCCGTCCATAAATGCTTTACCTAAATACTTATCTGTGTCAGTGCCTGCATTTTTTACGGTTATCTTTAGTTCCCGGTTGTTGCCATTTGCATTCCAGTCTCCATTAACAGAGGCACTGGTGGCTTTTCCGGTGAAAGTCCCGCCCGCTGTACCGTTTACCTCGGCACCATCGAACACTAAAGTGTAATTATCTCCTGCAATCGTCTTAAAACTCTTTTCTCTTGCATCCTGATCTCCTTGCCAGAAGTCGTACATTTTGTTTTGTCCTTCCACTGCAATATAAGTCATGTACCAGGTTTTTCCGGTGAAGATGTCAATAACATCGTCTTCCTGATCGCAAGCGCTCAATACGGGTACGAAGAGAGCGATTAACAGCAGTTGTATATAGGTTTTCATCTTTTTCATTTCTTTATTCCGTTTCTGATTAATAATGCATCAATAGTTGGTTCTTGTCCGCGAAAGCGTTTGTATAGTGTCATCGGGTGTTCTGTTCCTCCTTTGGAAAGAATGTTTTCCCGGAAAGAAGCGGCTACTTCCGGATTGAAGATTCCTTTTTGTTTAAACAGTGAGAAAGCATCTGCATCCAGGACTTCCGCCCATTTATAGCTGTAATATCCGGCAGAATAACCTCCGGCAAAGATATGCGAGAACTGTGTACTCATACAGGCATCTTCTACTACAGGAAGAATCTGTGCTTTCTTCCATGCTTCTTTTTCGTAAGCTTTCACGTCACCATCAAATGGGGTGGTACGAGTGTACCATGCCATATCCAGTAAGCCAAAGCTAACCTGACGCAGGCAGGCATAAGCGGCATCGAAATTAGAAGAATCTACAATGCGCTGTACCAGTTCGTCCGGGATGAGTTCTCCAGTCTGATAATGTCTGGCAAATGTGTGGAGGAACTCCTTTTCAATAGCGAAGTTCTCCATGAATTGGGAGGGAAGTTCCACAAAGTCCCAATATACATTTGTACCGCTCAGGTTTTCATAGGTGGAATTTGCAAACATGCCATGCAGGCTATGCCCAAATTCATGCAGGAATGTCTCCAGTTCACCAAATGTCAGTAAGGCGGGTTTGTCTTTTGTCGGCTTGGTGAAGTTCATCACGATAGATATGTGCGGACGACTGTTTTCACCGGTTACCTCGTCAATCCATTGTTCTTTATAAGAAGTCATCCATGCGCCTGCACGTTTACCCTCTCTGGGATGGAAGTCTGTATAGAGTACAGATAGGAATTTACCATCTTTATCAAATACCTCATATGCATCCACATCCTTGTGATATACCGGTATATCTCTGTTTTTCTTGAACGTAATACCATACAAGCGGGTAGCCAGACCGAATACCCCTTCTTTTACCTTGCTCAGTTCAAAATAGGGACGGAGCATTTCATCATCTATCTGGAATTTCTGGTCTTTCAGTTTATGGGAATAATAAGACCAGTCCCAAGGCATCACTGTGAAGTCATTGCCTTCCAGTTGGCGTGCCAAAGCCTCTACCTCTGCATATTCCTGTTTGGCGGTGGGAGTGTAAGCATCCAGTAGCTGATCCAACAGTTTATATACATTGCCGCTGTTTTCTGCCATCCGCTCTTTCAGGTTATATTCGGCAAAACTACTGTAACCTAAAAGCTGCGCAATAGCCAGGCGGGTATTAACGAGCTTCTTTACAATCTCCAGATTGTTGGTTTCATTGTCATGGGTACATTTGGTATTATATGCCATATAAAGCTCACAGCGCAGATCGCGGTTGCTGGCATACGTCATAAACGGGCTATAACTGGGTGCTTGTAAAGTGAATACCCATCCTTCCACTCCTTTTTCCTTGGCAGTTTCTGCGGCTGCATCAATAGCGCTTTGCGGCAGGCCGGCAAGTTGTGCAGGATCTGTCAGTACCAGTTTATAGTCGTTGGTTTCTTTCAGGTTGTTTTCTCCGAATTGCAGGGTCAGTAAGCTGTG
>USSR01000351.1 GCA_900557355.1 uncultured Bacteroides sp. | reverse complement strand
TATTTCCATATTACAATTTATTCTATTGTGCAAATATATAATAACTTTATAAAAAAGAGAGAGCGGATCTTATATTTTAAGAGAAAAGTATATGCCAGACATTAAGGATATTCTAAGAAATGAAGATTTCGGTAGCATAGTAGGTGATTTATGCGTTGATACCCGTGAAAATCGTAATCCTCGTGAGTATATGGAGGAATACAATGGAGACAGAACCCGTCGTAAAGAATCTGTTGGGTATCGGGAGCCTAAAAAGATTGCTGTATATTCAGATACAGAAGTAGAAGTTGACCCCGAAACAGGAGCCGAAAAGCCAAAGAGACTAGAGGATAAAACTGTAGAAGTCGCTCAAATTGTGACTAATCTACCTAAAAAGATCGTTCGTAATTCTGTTGCTTTTCTATTTGGTGGTGAAATGACTATCACAGCAGAAGATCCGAACGACGGGATCTGCGAGTTCAAAAAAGTCTATAAGCGAAAACTCAAGATGCAATCTGTATTGAAAGAGTTTGCTCGCAAAGTGTTGTCTGAAACCAAGGCTGCTATTGTATTCTATCCTGTTACCAAGAACGACGGAAAAAGTCAGTTGAAAGTTAAGATTCTTTCTACTCCCAAGGATAGTAATGTCGAATGTGAATTCTATCCACACTTTGATGAGGACGACGATATGGACGGTTTTCTCTATAAATACAATGCAGAAGTCAATGGCCGTACTTGCGAATGCGTGAAAATCTATACGAAAGATGTTATCTACTCCGGTATCATGGATGGTGTATGGCAAGTGAAAAAGATAAAGAATCGTTTTGGCAAGATTCCGGTAGTATATGCCGAGGTCGATTGTCCGGATTGGGAAGATGTTGCTAATTTGATTGACAAGAAAGAAATGAGACTTTCCCGGCTATCAGATACTAATGATTACTTTTCTGAACCTATACTGAAAACTTATGGTTTAGCTAACCTTCCGAGCAAAGAAACGGTTGGTAAGGAATTGAACTTCAGTATGGAGGTTGATTCAGATACCGGTACATCGTATCACGGTGATGCAGATTATCTTGCATGGCAACAATCTTGTGAATCCGTTACACTTGAACTAAACCAACTGGATGATGCAATACATTCCGGAGCTTCCAGTCCGGACTTGTCTATAAATAAACTAATGGGACTTGGCAACCTTAGCGGCACTTCACGTCGTTTTATGCTGATTGATGCAGAGATAAAAGCTACTGAACAGATGGAAATATTTGGTCCAGTTGTTCAACGAACAGTAGCAATCGTCCAAGCAGGAATGGCAAATATTACACATACAAAATATGCATCACAGCTAAATGACAACTACATTGAAGTAGAGTTTGGTAGTATTCTCCCACAGGATTTGGCGGAAGAACTCAAGAACCTTGAAACTGCTTCTCAATTCAATAGTAAAGAGACGATTATTAAAAATTCGCCCTATACAGATGATGTGGAAGCGGAACTGAATCGTAAGAAGAATGATGAGAAAGAGACTGCACAGAATAATTCACTCATTGGAGCAACTTTCTAAGCCATGCCCGGACTTTCTTTCTACGACAAACAGCACATACAGAAAGTTGCTGCACAGCAGGTCGTAATAGCCAATATCTTTAATCAGTTTATACTTTCTGTTTCCCCGTATCTCCGTAAATGGTCTGATGCGGGGAAAAACAATGTATGGATAAGCAATCAGGGAATAGAGAGTGCGGTTGATCGGGAACTACTAAACCTTGAATCAATGTTATATGCTAATATTTCCGCATTCCAAAAGGATGGCTGGGAACGAGCAGAGAGGAAGAATGATGATTTTATTTCCCTGTTCATCAAGGGAATGTCTATTTCTAGCGCAACTAAGGATGGAATGTTTACTCATAGCCTATCTGCATTTGAGGCTCTAAAGAATGATATAGATTCCAACGGTCTAAAATTGTCTGATAGAGTTTGGTATATTACACAGCAAACGAAATCGCAACTCGAATTCTATCTTGATAGCGGCGTAGTTGCCGGACGTAATTCAAACGGAATTAGTAGTGATATACGGCAAATTTTGCAAAATCCCCAAAAACGTTTTCGCCGGATCCGAAATGAGAAAGGTGAATTGGTTCTATCACAACCGATGAAAGATTATCATCCAGGGCAAGGTGTATACCGCTCTGCATACAAGAACGCTCTCCGAACATCTGCAACAACTACGAACACAGCTTATCGTAGTGCAGACTATGAACGTTGGAGTAAACAGGATTTTATACTAGGAATTGAGATACAGCGTTCGGCCAATAATCGCGGACCGTGTAAGATCTGTGATGCGATGATTGGAAAATATCCGAAAACGTTCAAATTTACAGGCTTTCATCCTTTTTGTATCTGTTTTGCTACTCCTATCACCATGGAACCGGAAGACTTTGCTGATTTCTTGCTGAATGACACAGTTCCGAAAGAGCAGGTTATTACAGATATTCCCCAGGGAGCAAAGGATTTCGTCAGAGAGAATAAAGATGGATTGCAATCGGCTTTCTGGTATAAGGATAACTTTACCAATGATGGAGGACTACAAAGAGAAATAGTTTCCCAACCTATTACGAATGAAGTTATAAAGGTTTCTAGACCTAAACGCATCAAAACTGATGCAGAGAAAAATGATATTCAAAAAAGATGGGAAGAACGATTTGCGAGAAACTTCAATCAAACCAAGATTGAGCAAAAAATTGGTATTAAGAGAGGTAAGGAAATGACTTTCGAAGAAGCTAATGAACTACAGGGAAATATAAACTTCAGTAAGAGCCATGAATATGGTGTAAACTGTCAATCATGCGTTGTTGCAAACGAATTAAGGCGACGTGGATATGATGTAACAGCATTGCCTAATCTTCAAAAAGCCGGGAATATTCCTTACGAACTGTCTAGCAAAACAAATTGGGCTTGGATTGATCCAGAAACTATGGCAACACCTGTCAAAAAGAGAGCAGGAGGTGTATATGATGTAACTAGAACAGGTGCTTTAAAAAGCAAGAATATTAGTGCACTTACTAAAGAGATTATAGAATTGGTAAAAGAACCAGGAAGATATCATATTGATTTCTCTTGGAAAAGTGGAAATTCCGGGCATATCATAACCTTAGAAAAATTAGTTAATGGAAAGATTGTTCTTTATGACCCTCAAAATGGCAAAATTGTTAATTGGGCTGACATATCAAAGAGAATAAAACTACAATATGGGGTAAATGTGCTTCGTGTAGATAACTTATTAGTGAATACTGATATTATTGACGGAATAGTGAGAAAATTATAGCAATGTCTCGCTGTAATCTTTTGGCATGGAAACTATACCCATGATATCTGGTGATTGTATATATGGTGCCAGATGTGCAGTATCATCTTTTACTAGGATAAATTGAGGATATCCAATACAGCACTCCTTGTCTTCTTTCCGGGATGCTGTATATGCCAAATAGCCATTCCATTCTCCATAGTAGGAAACTTGGTCGAATCCATTTTGAAGAGCGAGTGCTTTAGCTTTGACTTTATATTCTTTCTTCTTATCCATATTGCAAATGTATGCATTTGGTTCTGAAATAAAATATATAAGCAGGAAAAATTTACTCCCAATATATTTTAAGGAAAAAAGTATGAAGATTTTAGCAACCATCAAAGCAGCTTTGAAAAAAGCTGGAATTCCTGAAAAGTATGCGGCCAAGGTGCAAGCTCTTTTTGACATCGAAAGTGAAGAGAATCTGGATAACTATATTGGGCTATTCAAGGATAATATTCTTCCGGACTTGGTATCAAATGAACAAGGCAGTCAAGCCAGTATTGATGCTGCTATTGCCGCTTATGAGAAAAAACACGGTTTGAAGGATGGAAAACCTATTGAGACAACTAAGACTAAAAAAACTAAGAAGCCGAAAGATGACGAAGAAGATGAAGACGAGGACGAAGATCTCGAAGGCTTGCCTGCTTCTGTTGTTAAGTTGTTGAAAGCCCAGCAGAAACAGATTTCCGAGTTGGCTGCATCTGTCTCTACTGTCGCTACAACAGTCACTACTTCTACGAAGCAGGCATCTGCTAAAGCATTGTTTGCAGATTCTAAACTCCCTGCAAAATGGTTCAATCGTATTGATGTCAATTCTGAAACTTCTGTTGAAGACCAGATTAAAGAGCTTCAAGAAGAATTTGCCGAAATCAAACAATCTGTTATTGATGATGAAGTCGCCGGTGGTGATTACAAGCCTAATTCCTATAAGCCCAAAGAACGTACCGAACAGGAATGGTTAAAGTTAATGGAGGACGAGGAAAGCTCTGATAATGGCACTGCTAGCCTTGGTCTGGAAGAATAATTATTAATATTAAAAGCTATGTTCAGAAAAAAACAAAGTGAATTTCAGTATGCTCCTGGTATCGAAAAGATTATCGAGGACATTCAGGGCGGTGGAACTATTGCCCGCGCGGAACTGAAGGGAATCATCGACGAGCTTCCTCCGCTTGTAATTGTGGGTAAAGATGCTAATGGCCTTTACCATGTTGTTAAAACCGGAAAAGTTACTGCTGTCGCGGCTGCCGATGCTGTTGCTATTCAAATCGCAAAGAATCATGTGTTTAAAGTTGGGGAAGCTGTTACAATCGGTGGTGCTTTAACCGGAGCTTCTGATGTAATCTCTGCAATTGACAAAACCAATGCAGCTTATGACACAATAACTCTTTCTGGAGCTATTGGAGCCGCAAAGATTAATGATGTCTTAGTCCTTGTTACTGCTAAAGCTGCTGCCAAAGCTGCAAAGTTCAAGTATACCCCGGAGGTTATCACTATGAACAAGGTTGATGTGACCGTAGCTAACCAGCAGTCAGGCCTCTTGGTGCGTGGTACTGTTAATGAAGCAGTAATGCCCTACCCTGTTGACGACGCTATTAAAGCATTGCTCCGTTTTATCCGTTTTGTCTAATCCATTAAAATAAATGATATATGGAAAGAAGTTTAATTAAACAAGTGAACCGTAAGAACATGGGAGCACGACTTAACTCACGTAAAGTTAAGCCGGTCTTCTTCCCTAACTTCTTCGGTGTAAAGCAGAAAGATTCTCTGAAATGGGAAACTTTGACCGGAGAGAAAGGTGCTCCTGTTATTGCAGACGTTATCAGCTTTGATTCTTCTGCACCGCAAAAGAAACGTGAAGTTGTAGGTAAGATGTCAGGTGATATCCCCAAGACTGCCGTTAAGCGTGGTATGAATGAAAGCGACTGGAACGAATACCGGCAACTTAGCCGTGATTGTGAAGGTGATTCGGATTTGAAATCTATCCTTGACCTCGCTTTCAAAGATCAGGACTTTGTATATAACGCTGTTCGTGGACGTTTCGAATGGTGGTGCATGCAGCTGATGTCTAAAGGTGGGTTCACTCTAAACTCAAGCAATAATAACGGTATTGTTACCGAGGAATTTGTTGGTTGTGGTATGAAGAATGAAAATAAAAAGGTTTCTGCTGCTGACTGGGCAAATGCAAACACTGCAGACGGATTGCAAGACATTGAAGATACAGTAGTTTCTGCCTCTGCTGATGGTGTTACCATTAAGTACGTAGTGATGCGTAAAGATCGATTTGCTTTATTGAAGAAACAGAAAGCCGTTATCGAGAAAGTTAAAGGCTGGATCAATCAGAAAGAAAAGCTGACTATCTCCAAGAAAGTTATCAATGAATATCTCTCTGCACAAGAGAATACAGAAGGTGTTCAAATTGTCTTAGTGAGCCCGGCTGTTCGTATTGAAGATGCTTCTCATAATCGCACTACGATCAATCCATGGGAAGCCGCTAATATCTGTTTTTTGGAAGATTTACAATGCGGTGACATCCAACATGGTCCTATTGCAGCGGAACATTCTGTCGAGTACAAGAAGAAAGCAACAACACTGAAAAAAGACTTTGTTTTTATCAGCAAGTGGTCTGAACTTGAACCGTTCAAAGAGTGGACTAAAGCAGAAGCTAATGCCATCCCGGTAGTTAACGATCCTGATGCAATGTATATCATGAAAACTGATGCCAAGGAATGGGCGGCCGATGAAGATACTGAAAAAACAGATGAAGAGTAAACTATAATGGCAACAATCAGAGAAACAATACTGGAATATCCATCTATTGGGGATATGGAAGGCTTCTTGGATAAGGTAGTCTTCGTTAGGCGGGGTATCAACCCCGAAGCGGAATGTACTACTGAAAGCATGAAGCAAGTCGGTCTTTGTGTCGCTGATATGTATGCCATGATGGTAAACTCTCAAGATTTCAGTGAAAACAAGCTTTCTATCACTCATCCCCGTTCTTTCTATATTCAGACTGCAAAGCAACTGTACATAGAGAACGGGGAGCCGGAGAAAGCTGCTAAACTTGAGAAACGAATCATTATCAAAGGGAGAGCTGGCAACAGATGGTAAAACGGTATCCACATACAGCAATAGTTACTATTGAGGCTAACGGGCACTTAGTTAATGGTGAATGGGTTCCTGGGAAACCGGTTGAAATATCTGTCCCCGGACGCTACGACCCGGTAAGCGATGGAAGAATTGTTTTAAAACACAATTCGGCTGGTGATGAAACACAGGTACATGGCTATTTCTACTCCAAAATGCAACCGCCGGCAGATAGTAAGTTTTTGCGTTTGAAAGTTGCATCAAAGGGTATTGATGTACCGGTTATCTGTTGGGAACCTTATCAATCACATTCAATTATCAACGTATGAAAAATGGCATGACTCCCCTATTCACCTTTGATGAAATGGAACGCTGGTTCGACCATTTTCAAAGTAAAGCAGAAGATAAGATGCTTGTTTTCCTGCAAGCAGGAGGTGAAAAGTTTATCGAAGTAGCCCGCCGGAGTGGCTCATATAAAGACCAGACCGGTAATCTTCGTTCCTCTATCGGATATATAATAGCTAAAGACGGTGAAGTGGTTACAGAGAACTTCAAAGAAGGAGACAAAGGTACTGACAAGACCACCGGTAAGTACAAAGGTCGTAGGCTTGCAGAAGAAGTCTCACTGTCGTATACTGGTGGTTATGTGTTGGTCGGCGTTGCAGGAATGGAATATGCGGCAGCCGTGGAAGCTAAAGGGTATGAAGTCGTTTCAGGTGCGAACGTTCAATGTGAGAAATATCTAAGGGAGACATTGAAATCTGTTTTTAGTAAAATTTGAATATGGATGAATTTGACGCTGTAGATATAGTTTATAATGCTGTGGCCGCTGCGGGCACCGATGTTATGATTTACAAGGACAAATCGGAAGCTGGCTTGACCA
>USSR01000350.1 GCA_900557355.1 uncultured Bacteroides sp. | reverse complement strand
CGTCCATCTGGAACAGCTCAATTCTGCCCCGGACGTGTCCGTAGCCTTTGTGGGCGATGGCATGAATGACGCTCCCGTACTGGCTCTCAGTGATGTGGGGATTGCGATGGGAGGGCTGGGTTCGGATGCCGCCATCGAAAGTGCAGATGTGGTTATCCAGACCGACCAACCGTCGCGGGTGGCGACAGCCATTTCCATCGGACGGGCCACAAGACGGATTGTGATGCAAAATATTATCGGTGCCATCACCGTGAAAATATTGGTTCTGATTGCGGGCGCCTTTGGCTTTGCCACGCTATGGGCGGCGGTGTTTGCCGATGTCGGGGTGGCTTTGCTGGTTGTTCTCAATTCGGTCCGCATATTAGGTAAGAAGTTCTGAGTAGTATGAAAGACGTATATCTACATAAATTGTCCCTTCGGGATATCAAACCTACAGCGATGAGGCTGTTGATACTCCGCACCATGATGGAGATGAGGCGGGCTGTGTCCATGGCAGATTTAGAAGATAAACTCGATACGGTTGATAAATCCACTATTTTCCGGACACTGACCCTGTTCCTTTCCCACCACCTGATACATGGTGTGGACGATGGAAGCGGTTCGTTGAAGTATGCCGTTTGCGAAGACTGCTGCATGTGTACGGTGGAAGACCAACACATGCACTTCTATTGCGAACATTGCCACAAGACCTATTGCATCCAGAGTGTGCACGCCCCGTCAGTCACGCTTCCGGAGGGATTCATGCAGACGGGAATTAATTATGTAATCAAAGGGATTTGCGCCGACTGCGCAGTCCATAAGAAAATAGACACAGACGATTGAGCGTATGAGACATTTCTATATATGTCTCCTCTTGTTAGGCTTTCTGTCGGCATCTGCCCTGGCAAGCGGAGATAAAGGAACAAAGGATATATATACGGAACAGTATATCACGGACATCTATATGGATGAGCCCGAACGCGCGTTGCAACTGCTGGACGAAGCTGAAACAAAGCAAGCGTTGCCCATATACATGGTGGATGATTTGCGTAGCATGGTCTACTCATACCTGTATCAGGACAAATCGGCATTCCACTATGCTCGCCGGGCCTATGTACATGATTCTATCTCCGGAAACCATCCCGACCACTTGTTGAAGATGACCATAACCCTGGCCGACCTCTCCCATACCCTGAGCGAATATAAGGAGAGCAACCGTTACGCGGTTGAAGGTCTGGAACTGGCACGCAGGCTCGACGACCGGCAGTCGGAATGTAAGTTACTCTTCTGTATGGGCGAGAACAAATGGATGCTGTCATTGAAAGAGGAAGGGTATGAGCTTTTCGATAAGGCAATCGCCCTGCTGGATGGCAGGAAAGATAAACTGAGCAAGTCGATGCTTTCCTATTTCTATGGGGTGAAGATGGGATACCTGATTAACGACAACCGGCTAGAAGACGCCTTGCAGGTTGGTTTGCAGCGTGAGAAGCTGTTGGACGGAATGAAAGGCAATCCGGAAGTGCGTGAGGCTTTCCTCGACCAGCAATACGGATATGTTTATTCCAAATTGTCCCGCATCTGCCATTTGCTGGGAGATGTGGAACGTGGGAAAGAGTACCATAAAAAATACCAGTCTACCCATGTCTATAACACTCCTGCCGGTAAGCGCGATGCCACCCCTTATCTGTTTGTCACCAAACAATATCAGGCTGTAATAGACCATTGCCGCGACTTCAAGGAGCTGATGCGTCAGCAAGATACCTTGAATACCCAGTACGTCGGTGTTCTGCAACGGGAGATAGACGCCTATCTTGCCCTGAAAGACTATGAGAAAGTCGCCGCGTTGCGTGCTTCCATCCTGTCCATAACGGACAGCATCTATCGGCGTGATAAAACCAATGCCGCATTGGAACTGGACAACCTTTACGAAGTGAATGAGAAGGAAGCCCGCATTGCGGAACAGGCTTTCCAACTAACCATACGCACCATTACATTAGTCTTCATCTTCTGTGTTTCCTTGTTATCACTGTTCTTCCTGTGGCGCATGTGGCTGCAAAACCGCAAAATCAAGTGTAAGAACCAAGTGCTGGTGCAGCGCATCAACGAGCAGATGTCCATGCAGACGGAGATGAACCGCCTGCAGGCTGATGCCGAGAGAATGTCGGAAGGCCAGCCTTTCCCGGAAACCGGGCAGACAGAACCGGAAGCATCCGATGGTAACGAAGAGGAAGCCCAGATGAATAAGATGATTTTCGGCAAACTGGATTATATTATCAAACGGGATAACCTGTATCTGTCCGCCGACATATCGAGAGAAGAACTTGCCCGGATGGTCAAGATGAACAATACCCGTTTTGCCCGGATGATAAAAGAGAATACGGACACCAATTTGAACGGATATCTCAATGACCTCCGCTTGAATTATGCCATGCATTTATTGAAGGAACATCCTGAATATACATTACGTGCCATTGCCGAAGCGTCAGGCATCAATAGTATGCCTACTTTCCACCAATTGTTCAAGGCAAGGACGGGAATGACTCCTTCCGAATTTAAGAATGCAGAGAAGGAATTGAAAAAATAATATTCTGTATATCAGTGATATATTACTTTTTTTAATATACTTGAGGACAATTCTTTACATGTATGACAAACTGTATATCAGTTATTTTTGCGATATTTTATTCCTTTGCAAAATAATAACGACAAAAAATCTGTATATACAATGTCTATATTGTGTCTAGCCATTCAAATTGTTTTTGTTGTTTCAATTGTAGCGGCAGTCTATTATTTCCGATTGTATAAACTTCATGGCATATCAGTAAAAGAGTGGGAAGAAATGAAGGAAGACAATTTCCTGATGCGGGAGTTGCTGAATAATCTTCCTATTCCGACTACAGTGAAGGACATCAAGGATAACTGTAACTATCTCTTTTGGAACAAGAAATCTGAAGATTTATATAGTGTCTCTCAGGACGACCTGATCGGGAAAAATGCAAGTGTTCTGCCTCCCGAAATTTGTTCTGCCTTTCAACAGACAGACCGGGAAACGATACGTTCCGGCCAATCAAACACCTTTCAGCATCTGATATTGGCTGATGGGTGCGAACATGTATTGAGTATGTATAAGCAGTTGTTGTACTACAAGGGCGAGCCCCGCTGGCTGATTAGTGCGGCCGTGGACGTCACGGAAGCAACAGAAAAGCGGTGCCAGTTGGAACAACTGGATCTTCAGCATCGCTTGCTGCTGAAAGCTACCGGTATGAAACTTTGGACATGGGATTTGCGGCGTAAAGAGATCACCTGGAAAAGAGACAATGAAGGTGCAACGGATAGAGTAGTTGATGCTGACGAACATCTGCTGCTTATCCTGCCGGAATACAGGGAGAACATCTATCGGGCATTGGACAGGCTGAATCGAAAGGAAACGGACTTTTTTGATGAGGAATTTCAGCTTCGGAATGAAGACGGTACTCTTTCGTGGAGAGAAATTTACGGCGCCGTATATCAGTATGATGAAAACGGCGAACCGGTTGTCCTGGTGGGGGGAACTCTGATGATTGATAAAAGAAAGGCATTGGAGCAGGACTTACGGGAAGCGAAAGAGAAAGCGGAAGAAGCCAACAGGTTGAAGTCTGCCTTTCTTGCCAATATGAGTCACGAGATACGTACTCCGTTGAATTCTATTGTTGGTTTCTCAAGTATACTGACTATGACGGAGGATATGGAGGAGAAAAAGGAATATAACCAGTTGATACAGCATAACAATACCCTCTTGTTGAAGGTGGTGGATGATGTTCTGGAGCTTTCGAAGTTGGAGGCAGGAGACTTTAAACTGTATCCTGCATGGTTCTGCCTGTCGGACCTCGTTGTGGAAAGTGCCGCCGAGTGCAGGATGAAGGCCGACGGAAAGTTGGATGTCCGTGTGGATAAACCGGAACAGGATTATATGGTGGAACTTGACGCTCAGTATGTCAAACGGATACTGAGCAACTTCCTGTCGAACGCTCTGAAAAACACCCAAAGCGGCCATATCGATATAGCGTACAGCATGGTAGATGGGGGTGTCAAGATTAGTGTGAAAGATACAGGCTGCGGTATTCCGCAGGATAAACTTCCAGTGGTTTTCGACCGTTTCGAGAAAGTGGACTCTTTTGCGCAAGGAGTTGGGTTAGGGTTGCCCATTTGTAAGTCTATAGCAGAGAGCATGGGCGGAACCATTGGGGTGACTTCGGAAGTGGGTGCAGGCACTGCGTTTTGGGTTACATTGCCTTGTGCTACGGCACCCACTCCTCAATTACACAATGAGGCGTTAGTCGACAACCTCTATTCCTAATCCCGTCAGCAGTCCTTCCAGCCCGTAGCGGGAGAACCGGGCTTTCTTCAGGCGGTTGGCGGCAGGGTTCAGGGCATAGTTGCGGGCGGTGCTGAAATCGGCTTTTTCCAGGTTGGTGTGGTGGAAGGAGGCGTAGCAGAGGTCGCACTCGGTGAACTTGGCTTCGGGGAGTTGTGTCTCCATGAAGTCGGCATTTTGCAGGTCGCAACGTGTGAAACGGGTACCTTTCAGCTTCATCTCGGTGAAGAGGGCATAGGAGAGGAGGCAGTTGCGGAACTCTACGGACAGGCCGAAGCGGTTGCTGAGGGTGAAGTTGATGCCTGTCATCTTGCAGTCGGTGAAGAGGACGTCCAGCCAGGAGGTGTTGCTGGCTTTCACCAGTGACAGGTTGCATTCTTTGAAGGTGCATCTCTCAAAGATAACTCTGCCGATGCTTTGGCCGGAGAAGTTGCATTTGTCGAAGGTACATTCGTAGTAGTTGGGTTCCAGTTCGTCGATGGCGAAATCGACTTTTTCGATGATTTGGTTTTCCATATGGTGGGGTTGAAATTGGTCTTGTTCAGCCTCTTGAAGAGGGGTTATTTGTTGCTGTTGTTGCCTATTTCGTCAAAGTCTACCCATTCCAGATAAGGGTCGATGAGGGTGCGGTCGGTCACCCGGTTGTTTTGCTCACGGCTGTATTCGGGGATGAAGCGCACTTTTGTATCAGTGATTTGCTGGGAACTGACTTCTTCGGGAGTGTCTACTCCCTGGCTTGACGATCGGCAGGAGAGATAGAATGTACCTACGCCTTTCAGTCGTACCGATCGGCCTTCACTCATCAGTTTACCCAGAACTTCACCCAAATTCACGAGTACTGCATACGTATCTCCCGGACTTACCGTAGATATAAGCGACAGACGTTTTGCCACATCATCCGTTGTAGCTGTGCGACCTTTGGTTATTGCTCTCGGATACCATTTCCCATTCAGTTTCTGTTTCTTGTAAAAAGCCATGTTGAGTTCTCCTTTCTTTATGATTTAGCTACCTTGATGCCATGACTAAGCAGGGCATACCTATATCCTTAGCCTATCATCAATGCCAATGATGACCACCATCAATGCCAATGATGACTACCATCAATGCCATTGATGATAGGCTGAGTCGCAAAGATAGCATAACTAATCCGTAACCTGTGCATGGCAAAGGCATAATCTCAAATGAGCATGAAAAAATATCATATTCGTCCTTCTCCTGTTTTTTTGATGGTTTATTGTATAAATCTATCTCTTATTCAAGCTATTTGTTTATCTTTGCAGGGGTAGATTAAGAAACAGAAAACAACGACATGGGAAGATTTATCAATCCGTTTACCGATTACGGCTTTAAGAAAATATTCGGTCAGGAGATATCAAAGGACTTACTGATAGATTTCTTAAATGACTTATTGAAGGGCGAGCGGGTGATTACTGACCTGACCTTTCTGAACAACGAACAACTGCCGGAGTGGGAGGATGCCCGTGCGCTGATTTATGATATTCATTGCACCACAGACACGGGAGAGAAGATCATTGTTGAGATGCAGAATAAGTCTCAGGCCTATTTCAGGGAACGCGCCTTGTTTTACCTGTCGCATGCTGTTACCCGTCAGGGGCAGAGAGGTGACTGGATGTTCGACATCAAGGCTGTATATGGTGTGTTCTTCATGAACTTTTTGCTCAAGGATAATGTTAAGTTACGTACCGACATCATTCTTGCCGACCGTGAAACAGGCCAGTTATTCAGCGACAAGATGCGCCCCATTTTTATCGCTCTGCCGGTGTTTGATAAAGAAGAAGAGAAATGTGAAAATGATTTTGAACGTTGGATTTATGTGCTGAAGAATATGGAGACACTAAAACGAATGCCTTTTAAGGCCCGCAAGGCAGTCTTCGAGAAGCTTGAAGAAATTGCCGATGTATCTTCTCTAAACGAAGAGGAGAATGAACTTTATTGGCGAAGCGTAAACGCGTATCGCACGCATTTGTCAGTATTGGAAGCGTCAAGACTGGAAGGACGAGAAGAAGGACGAGAAGAGGGACGTGCTGAGGGACGTGAGGAAGGACGTGAGGAAGGACGTGCTGAAGGACGTGAGGAAGGTAGTATAGAAAAATGTTTTTCTATAGCTCGTAATTTAAAGCAACTTGGCACTTCTGTCGATTTAATATCAAAGGCTACCGGTTTGACTCCCGAAGAGATTGCGGGCTTATGATCTTTGTGAAACCGATAGCAGTAGTCTTGTATATTTAATTTCTTGCCTTGAACACCGGTTCTATTTTCTGTATTTCCGACTCAAAGCCGAACCAATATCCCCGGTTTTCTTCCTCGCCGACCGGCAGGAAACAAAGCCGGAGGTTCTCCCTGTATTCCCCATACAGCACTTCCCAATGTCCGGGAGGAACCTGCCGCTTGGTCTTTACCCGTTCTGCCGGGAGCTTCTTCAGCGACATGCCCGCTTCTATCCAGGCGATGCTTGCTTCCGACTGATATTCGGGATAATGCCGCTTGCAGAACTCATACAGGATGAGGCCCCGTTTTTCCAGACTCATCGGCTGGTCTATCAATCCTATCCGTATCAGATGTTCCAGAAAATCGTGCAGGAACGTTTCGTTATCCAGAATCAGTCTTCGGGTTATACCTTGCCAGGCAGGAGCATTATAAAATCCATCCAGCAGGCGCGAAAGTTGTCGCGCGGTTTGCAGCTCGTCCACATTGATTTCGCGGGTTTGCAGCACCTCGTAGGGTGGGAGGGAATATTGTATGCCCAGTTCTTCCGCCCTGCGGCGCATTTCCGTGCCGGGAAGCAGTTTCAGGGACTCCAGTTGTATTTCTCCGGCGCCATATTCCGCCAATACGCGGATGTCCTCGAATATCTCCGAAAGGTGATAGAGCGGGAGCCCGGCAATCAGGTCGGCATGCGTTTCCATGTTGGGGAGGGCACACAGGAATTTCAGTCCTTCCAG
>USSR01000349.1 GCA_900557355.1 uncultured Bacteroides sp. | reverse complement strand
GTGTGGCCGGTAGTCCGGAATATGTGTTCAATGAATATTTGTCGCTGGCTTTGGCGGAAGGAGTTGCCGTCTGTCTAATAGTATTAATTGTTATTGGGACATGTTTATGGATAGGAGCGAAGCGTGGGCGCTATGGCATCTGCGGTGCAATTTTGTCTTTGCTTATCTTTTCCTTTTCTTCCTATCCTATGTGTTTTCCGGCTTTTGTGGTAGCAGGGGTATTCCTGCTTCTTGCTTGCGGGATAGGGGACGTTATCGGTAAGCCTCTTGTCTTGTGTGTCTGTCTCGTCCTGTGGGCAGGTGACAGTATGGAGAAGTGGCGGCAGGAAGAGGATGCCTGTCGGAAGTGGGTGTATGCCAAGATGTTTTATAGTTCGGGAGCTTATAAAGTTGCCAATAAATCTTATGGAGAACTGTATCCGGCATTGAAGGAGAAAGGGGTATTTCTGTTTGAGTACGGTCATAGCCTGCATAAGTCGGGCTTTTATAATGAGTCCAATAAGTATTTGAAAGAGGCTTGCTTGTACTCTACCGATCCAATGGTTCTGAATATCATAGGTAAGAACTATCAGGAACTGCATCGTTATGAACAGGCGGAAGCTTTTTTCTTACGGTCGGTTCATCGCTTGCCGGGCAGGATTTATCCCTATTATTTATTAGCAAATCTCTATGCTGAACCGGAGTTTTATCGGCCCGATAAATTGAAAGAGGTTGCTAATGTTGTGCTGACTAAAGAGCCTAAGGTGCATTCGACGGCCATTGAAGAGATGCGTAAAGAAATAAAGGAAATGGTAACAAAATAAATAACGGTAAGGAAGATACGGTCTAATATGAATGTGCCTTTCTTTTTTACATTAATATGTATGAATAAAATATATTATTTAATACTTGTATTGTTTGTCTCTTCATGTCAGAAAGATAAGCAGAATAATAGCTACTCACTTGTGGCAGTTGATGATTATTTATCTTTTTCGATTGATGAGAATACTCGTTTGCCCAAATTCTGTTTGTGGACATTTAGTGAAGGTGAAAATGAGTTTTTGACATTCCCCAATGTGGGAAAAGAAATATTATTTTATGATTTAAAAACTGGAAGTTTGGTAAATAAAACGGTTTTTGATACCGAAGGGAACAATGGAGTTGGCAATATATATGGTTATAGTGTTATAGATTTTAATCATATTTATATCGCAAGTCCTATGACTCCGACTATTTTTGTCACTGATACAACAGGGATCATCCATTCAAAAGTGAGGTATAATGTTGCAGATGACGGTTCTTCTTTGGTTCCTGCCTTAGCACATTCGATCACTTATTCTCCAATATATGTTTTTGGTGATAGCATATATCTCGCTCAAGACATGAACCTACAGTTATCTCATGGAAATAGTCCCTATGGAGTAATGATTGATAGGAAGACAAATAAAAAAGTGGTAACTCCATTGAAACATCGGCTTATTCTTGATGAGAAAGATTTACCTAGGGCGACAGGTGGAGCTGGGAAAGTTAGCGTTTGTTATGATGGCAGTGATTTTGTTTATTCTTCGGAATTAAGTGATTCTGTATGCAAGTTATCTCGTGATTTTGCTGTAACTATGTCATATTGTGCAAAAAGTAGGTATATAGATGCTCCAAAGGTCGAGGTCTTATCCCATGATGCAGATGTAGAGATGATATTGAAGCGGAAGTGCGAGTTACCAACTTATGGCAACTTGATTTATGATAAATACAGAAATGTCTATTATCGTTTTGCCTATCCTGCCACTGAACTGGATGAAGAAAGAAGTTATATGGAGATTTATCATAATGGTCGTAAACGCTTTTCTATTATTATATTGGATAAAGAAATGAATGTTTTGGGAGAAACTCTTTTTCCAGATTATACTTATAATGCTAATTTATTTTTTATTACTAAAGATGGGCTCTATTTAAGTGTTACTCACTTTAAGCGTCTTGATTTTGATGAAAATGTTTTGCGTTTTCAGAAAATAGAATTGCAGAAAGTTAAAATATAGTGTTTAATATGAGATCTATTTATACATTTGTATGTGTGTGCGCTCTGACTTTTCTATCTGCTTGCATCGAACAACAAGATAGTCGTTTAGAAAGCGCATTGAATATGGCAGGTACCAATAAAGGTGAGTTATTGAAGGTGTTAAGCCATTATCGGGAAAGTGATAATCAAAAATACCGTGCTGCATGTTTTCTTATAAAGAACATGCCCTATTATGGTTTCTATGAAGGGGAAGAATTACAAAAATATCTTCGCTATTTTGAGGCTCATTCCACTAATATAAAAGGGGCTCAATTCATTGTAGATTCACTGAAAAAGGCGGATGGAGAGTTTTCAATAGATATGCTTACCCGTAAAAAGGATAT
Organism: uncultured Bacteroides sp.; assembly: GCA_900557355.1. Classification (GTDB taxonomy): domain Bacteria; phylum Bacteroidota; class Bacteroidia; order Bacteroidales; family Bacteroidaceae; genus Bacteroides. The sequence continues at coordinate 4,937 of USSR01000349.1, read as the reverse complement.
TGAGGTAGTAGACTCCGCTTTCTTAGTTGAACATATAGAATGGGCATTCAAGGTTTGGAAAGAACAGCCATGGGGAGGAAATGTAAATTTTGAGGATTTCTGTGAGTATATATTGCCCTATAGGGTTGGGGATGAGCCTCTTTCGTTATGGCGTAAGGAGTTGTATGATAAATATAATCCTCTGCTCGATAAATTCCGCAAATCAGCTGATAGCAATGATATAACAAAAGCGGCTCAGATTTTAATGGATACTTTAAGACAGGGGAAGTATCGTTATACAAGTCTTTTCCCTAAAGGACCTCATATAGGTCTGGTAGCATTGAAATGGAAAACAGGAAGTTGTCGTGAATTTGCTGATGCAATGATATATGTGATGCGTGCTCTTGGCATTCCGTGTGGCATGGATAGGGTAATACAGCGTGGCGATACTAATGCTTCGCATTTTTGGAATTTTATATTGGATAAGGGGCGTAATACATATATGGCGGAATTTCCTTATCAAGAAAAGTGGAAGAAGGCATCGGAATATGATATAACCAAAGGAAAAGTATATCGCGTGACTTATAGCCTGAATGAGGAGCTGGCAAAAGACTTGAAAGATGTGCCGTCTGTCTATCCTGTTTTCAGATATCCATTTTTTCATGATGTAACGGTTACTTATCTGGGGCAACAGAATGGACAAATAGTTATTCCTCAAAAAGAACTGTATGATTGCCCTCGTACTGGTGAATTGGTATACTTGTGTTTTGCAAACAAACAAGAATGGGTTCCTGTCGCTTGTACTTTTTTTGACGGGAAGGCTGTTTGTTTTGATAATGTGGAAGGAGGGATAGTGGCTATTCTGGCAACATACAATGAGAAGGGGCTTCAAACATTGTCCAATCCTTTTACGCTAAACCATGATACGGGGGAGATTCATTATCTTAATCCATTGCAAGAATCCCATATAATTAGTGTTTATAAGAAGTTCTATTTTGCAGTTAAGAATTATTTTAATACTCGTATGATTGGTGGAGTAATAGAAGGCAGCAATCAGAAGGACTTTCAGAATGTGGATACGCTATTGTTAATAAAAGAGGCTCCCTATCGGCTGTATACTGTCGCTTATCTGGATCCGGATAGGGCATATAGGTATGTTCGCTATCGTGGTGGAAAAGGTAGTTATTGTAATATAGCAGAACTTTCTTTCTATGAAAACAGTTTGGATACATTACCGATGAAGGGGAAAATCATAGGTACTCCGGGATGTTACGGAGACGATGGCAGACGTGAATATACAAATGTCTTTGATGGTAATCCGGATACATCTTTTGATTATAAATTTCCGGATACCGGCTGGGCGGGTTTAGATTTAGGGAAATCTTATCGGGTAAGTAAGGCAATATATACTCCCCGAAATGATGTGAGTTTTATTTATAAGGATAATATTTACGAACTATTTTACTGGGATAAAGGGAACTGGAATTCTCTTGGCAGACAAACAGCTGTTGCTGATTCGTTAGTATATACTGTACCTCGGAATGCTTTGTTATATCTAAAGAATCATACAACAGGCAATGACGAAAGAATTTTTGAGTATGAGGGTCGAAGACAAATATTTTGGTGATATTAACGTCGATAAAAGTTCCTCCAGAGAGATTATGGATACTTATAAGGATAATTGGAGTGCTTGCTTATTATATCGTAATAAACAATTGACAAGGCAACTGGAAGACTATCAGAAAGTTACAGCATTAGTTGGATGCTCTTCTTCTCTTATGGTTGCAATGGGACAGTTCTTGTGTCTGCATCAAAAACCGGCTTATGGAATTGTCAGGGATGAGGCAGAGTGGCATAGTTTGTTTATTGTCATTGATTTGCTTTATGGAGGGTGTTTGTTAGAAACTTTGGCATCATTCTGCTTGAGTGCTCAAGAACTGAGATTGTGCTATCTGATACGTGCCCGATTGACTAATAAGAGTATTGCCCTCCTCTTTAATATTACGCCCAGGTCTGTGTTGAAGTCAAAACAGCGCATCAAGTCAAAACTATCTTTATCAGGTTCAGATAGTTTTGACAGATATATACAACAATGCTAACTTATTCGAAATAGATGATTTATATAGAGAATGAAGAACAGCGGTTTGTAGGATGCGAATAAAAAAGTCGTATTCTTTTTTGTAATTAGAAAAAAGTCTCTATCTTGGCACCGCAATAAAAAGCAAATATGAACTATGGAAAGACAGAAAATTCATCGGGAATACCTCTTGAATGCAACTTCTAAAAGCATTCTTTGGTCCGCGATAAGTACCCCCACCGGTTTGGAGGGCTGGTTTGCAGACAGGGTGCAGTCGGACGATAAAGTTGTCACTTTCTTCTGGGGAAAGACAGAACATCGTGATGCAGAGATTATAGCTGTGCGGGCTTTCTCTTTTATTCGTTTCCGTTGGTTGGATGATGAATATGAACGGGAATACTTTGAATTAAAGATGACAAACAACGAACTGACTAATGATTTCGTGTTGGAAGTAACAGACTTCACTGCTGCGGATGAAGCGAACGATTTACGCGAATTATGGGACTCTCAGGTAGAGACTCTACGGAGAACGTGCGGTTTTTAGTTAACTTTGATATAAAAATTTTCCACACTCCCTTTTTTATGCTAATTTTGTGTCTTCATTGCATGAAACGAGTAAAATGCTGCGCATAAAAAAGTTAGATATATTTATATTAAAGAGCTTCTGTACGCTCTTTATGGGCACTTTCTTCATTTGCCTTTTCATCTTCATGATGCAGTTCCTATGGAAGTACGTTGATGAGATGGTGGGAAAAGGATTGGAAATGAGTGTCCTTGCACAATTTTTCTTTTATTCTGCCCTGACATTGGTGCCGGCGTCGTTGCCATTGGCTATCTTGTTGGCAGCACTTATCACTTTTGGTAATTTTGGAGAACGTTTTGAGCTACTTGCTATGAAAGCGGCAGGTATCTCACTACTTAAGATTATGCGCCCATTGATTGTGTTTATCATTTTTATATGTGGCGTTTCTTTTTATTTCCAAAATGTGATAGGCCCGAAAGCACAGACCAAGTTGTGGACGTTATTAATCTCCATGAAGCAGAAATCCCCGGAATTGGATATACCGGAGGGAGTGTTTTATGATGAGATAGATGGATATAACCTATATGTGAAGCACAAGAACCGTAAGACGGGTATGCTTTATGATGTATTGATCTATAATTTTGAGAAAGGTTTCGAAAATGCTCAGATTATTAAATCCGATTCCGGTCGCCTGGAAATGACGGCAGATAAGCAGCACTTATATCTGCATCTTTATAATGGAGAGCAATTTGAGAACCTGAAGTCTCAGAATATGAATCAGAAGAATGTACCTTACCGGCGGGAAGCATTCCGGGAGAAACATGCTATCATTGAGTTCAACTCGGATTTTAATATGGTGGATGCCGGTATCATGAGTAGTCAGTCCAACAGTAAGGATATGGCGATGTTGCAAGCGGGTATCGATTCTATGACAGTGCAGAATGACAGTGTAGGACGTGCTTATTTCAAGGAAGCCATGAATGGTACCTATAAGATCACGGCAGACCTGAAAAAAGCAGATACTTTGAAAATAGAGCAGGCGCATTTGGGAGAATACAATGTAGACAGTCTTTTCAATGTAGCCACCTTATCACAGAAACAGAAGATTATCTCTACTGCAGTGAATCGTGCGGAAAGTGCGGGAAGCGATTGGAGTTTCAAGAGCTTTAACATCACGCAGACAGATACCAGTCTTCGACGCCACATGACGTCCTGGCACGAGAAGTTGACGCTTTCGGTGGCATGTCTTATATTCTTTTTTATCGGTGCCCCGTTGGGTGGAATTATCCGTAAGGGTGGTTTGGGAATGCCGGTTGTGGTGTCCGTGCTTATCTTTATTATCTATTATATTATTAATAATACGGGCTATAAGATGGCGCGTGACGGTCAGTGGATTGTATGGATGGGTATGTGGACAAGTACGGCTATCCTGGCTCCGTTGGGCGCGTTCCTTACTTATAAGTCTAATAATGACTCTGTGGTACTGAATGCCGATGCTTATATTAACTGGTTCAAGAAGATTGTAGGTATCCGTAGTGTACGTCATCTGTTCCGTAAGGAAGTAATTATACACGATCCTGATTATACTCATCTGCCGGCTGATTTGCAGGCATTGTCTGCTGATTGTCGTGCATACGCTGAGAGAAAAGCTTTGAAGCGTGCTCCTAATTATTTTAAATTATGGATGACAGATTCCAATGATGAGGAGATAGAAAACATAAATGATCGTCTGGAGAAATTGGTGGACGAAATGTCCAACACCAAATCTGTTCATTTGTTGAATGCGCTGAATAATTATCCTATTATTTCTGTTCATGCCCATTTGCGCCCTTTCCGTAATTATTGGCTGAATATGGTTTGCGGCTTGGTAGTACCTGTAGGATTGTTTTTCTACTTCCGCATCTGGGCATTCCGTATCCGGTTGAATAAAGATATGGAGCGGATTATAAAAACCAATGAAGATGTTCAAAAGATAATAGAAACTAATCTGAAATAACCTAAATAAATAAAGGAGAAAACAGAATGGAAAAAGTGAAATTAGATACAATAGAAGAGGCTATTGAAGACTTCAAAGCTGGTAATTTTGTGATTGTAGTGGATGATGAAGACCGTGAAAATGAGGGTGACTTGATTATCGCTGCGGAAAAGATAACCCCTGAAAAGGTGAACTTCATGCTGAAACATGCGCGAGGAGTACTTTGTGCACCGATTACTGTATCCCGCTGTAAAGAGCTGGATTTACCTCATCAGGTAAGTGACAACACTTCTGTATTGGGCACACCTTTTACAGTAACTATCGATAAACTGGAAGGCTGTACTACCGGAGTTTCTGCTGCTGACCGTGCGGCTACCATACGG
>USSR01000348.1 GCA_900557355.1 uncultured Bacteroides sp. | reverse complement strand
CGATACAAGAGCAGGAACATCGTCTGAATGATACTGCAGAAATTCTCTATAAAACAAATAAGCTTTGTCATAATTCCGCTTATGTTTGTAATAGGTTGCCAACTCATTTACCAAACGCGGAGCTACAGCGCTGTTTTTTTCCACCTGAGTCCAATAAAACATCTCAGTCTGATCTGCCCCAGCCTTTACCGACTGGCGAAACAGACTCACCGCATAGTCATCCTGCCCCTCAGATAAGGCAGCAGACACCTTTTGAAGCAACTCCCCGGCTGATTGTGCTGAGAGCACAAAAGGGAAAGCAACCATGAATGAAAATAGTAAAGTTAAGGTTCTCATCGCTTATTAATATTACCTAGTTCTTGTTTCCGCAAATATACTCATTTTTAAAATATTATGTATTATAAAAATTGTTATTATCAAATGCCTTTTTACCATTTACGGCAAAAAGAGTACCTTTGTCGATAAATAGAACAAATCAGTGCTTTAAAATGATTGCTCAAACTCCGAATATTATCAATAAAAGAATACTTCAGATAGCTGTACCTTCGATCATTTCGAATATCACAGTCCCACTATTGGGACTGATTGATGTGACAATCGTAGGCCATCTGGGATCTGCAGCGTATATCGGAGCTATTGCCGTGGGCGGAATGCTATTCAACATCATCTACTGGATCTTTGGATTCTTAAGAATGGGAACCAGCGGAATGACGTCACAAGCATACGGCAAACACGATATGGACGAAGTTATCCGACTTTTGTTACGATCCGTTGGAGTAGGATTGCTCATTGCCATTATTCTGGTGGCTTTACAATATCCCATCCGTAAACTGGCATTTACTTTTATACAAACTACAGAGGAAGTAGAACTGTTGGCTACACTCTATTTCCAAATTTGTATTTGGGGAGCTCCTGCCATACTGGGACTTTACGGTTTTGCCGGTTGGTTCATTGGCATGCAGAATTCGCGTTTCCCGATGTACATTGCCATTACACAAAACATTGTGAACATCGCTGCAAGCCTTTGCTTTGTCTATTTGTTCCACATGAAAGTTGCCGGGGTAGCCCTGGGGACACTTACAGCCCAGTATGCAGGATTCTTTATGGCATTATTATTATGGAGGCGATATTATGGCAAATTGAAAGAACGTATTGCCTGGCAGGAGATATTGAAAAAAGAAGCTATGCTACGTTTCTTTCAGGTGAACCGGGACATTTTCCTACGAACCCTCTGCCTGGTTATTGTCACTCTGTTCTTTACCTCCGCCGGAGCAGCACAGGGAGAGGTTGTATTGGCAGTCAACACTTTGCTAATGCAGCTATTTACTCTTTTTTCTTATATAATGGATGGCTTTGCTTATTCAGGTGAAGCGTTGGTTGGTAAATATATCGGTGCGGACAACCGCCCGGCATTGCATCGTACCGTTTGCCAGCTCTTTATCTGGGGAATCGGACTTTCTACAGGCTTCACATTACTTTATTTCTTTGGCGGCAAGGCATTCCTAAGTTTGCTTACTAATGAAGTTTCTGTTATCCGGGAAGCTGGAAATTACTTTTATTGGGTATTGGCTATCCCATTTGCAGGCTTTGCCGCTTTCCTATGGGACGGAATATTTATCGGAGCCACTGCCACTCGGCAAATGTTTTATGCAATGCTGGCAGCCTCAGCCGGTTTCTTCCTCGTTTATTACTCCTTACACGAGTGGATGGGAAATCATGCCCTTTGGCTGGCTTTCATCGTCTACTTATCTCTGCGCGGCATCGTACAGGCAGTTTTAAGTAGAAAAATTTTGTACCAAAGTTAATCATTACAGACAGAAAGCGTATATTTGCAGAAACTAAATGTAATATCATAATGGCAAAGTATAAAAGAGTTCTGTTAAAGCTCAGTGGTGAGAGCCTGATGGGCGAAAAACAATATGGCATTGACGAAAAGCGCCTTGCCGAATATGCAGCACAAATCAAGGAAATCCATGAGTTGGGCGTCCAGATAGGTATCGTCATTGGTGGTGGTAATATCTTCCGCGGATTGAGTGGCGCAAACAAAGGTTTCGACCGCGTGAAAGGAGATCAGATGGGAATGCTCGCTACGGTAATCAACAGCCTGGCATTAAGCTCTGCCCTGGTAGCTGCCGGTGTAAAGACGCGTGTACTGACAGCCGTACGCATGGAACCTATCGGTGAGTTTTACAATAAATGGAAAGCTATCGAATCTATGGAAGCAGGCGAAGTGGTTATCATGTCTGCCGGAACAGGCAATCCGTTCTTTACTACCGACACAGGCTCTTCCCTACGCGGCATTGAAATTGAAGCCGACGTTATGCTGAAAGGCACACGCGTAGATGGCATCTATACTGCTGATCCGGAGAAGGATCCTACTGCCACTAAATTTGACGAGATCACTTACGATGAAGTTCTGAAACGTGGCCTGAAAGTTATGGACCTCACTGCCACCTGCATGTGTAAAGAAAACAATCTGCCAATCATTGTATTTGACATGGACACAGTAGGCAATTTGAAGAAAGTAATGCAAGGAGAAGAGATCGGAACACTGGTACACAACTAATTTTCTCTGAAAAAACTCTGTATATCAGTGTGCTCTGTGGTGAAAATAATTATATTTGCAAAGTTTCAATTAAAGTACAATTCCAAAAACCGAAGAATATGAGAGACGTAAAAGACATCTTAGATGAAGCGCAAGAGAAAATGGATATGGCCGTTATGTATCTGGAGGAAGCATTGGCTCACATCCGCGCCGGAAAGGCAGACGTTCGTTTGCTGGATGGTATCCGTGTGGATTCTTACGGAAGCATGGTTCCTATCAACAATGTAGCTGCCGTAAATACTCCGGATGCCCGTAGTATCGCCATTAAGCCGTGGGACAAAAGCATGTTCCGGGTAATTGAGAAAGCAATCATTGACTCCAGTCTCGGCATTATGCCCGAAAATAACGGTGAGATTATCCGTATCGGTATTCCACCGCTTACAGAAGAACGCCGTAGACAGCTCGCCAAACAATGTAAAGGTGAAGGTGAAACTGCTAAAGTGAGTGTGCGTAATGCTCGCCGTGATGCTATCGATGCTTTGAAAAAATCCGTTAAAGACGGTCTGGCAGAAGATGCACAAAAGGGTGGTGAAGAAAAATTGCAAAAGATTCACGATAAGTATATCAAACAGATCGATGATATGCTGATTGCAAAGGATAAAGAAATTATGACCGTATAAAAACCAATTGACAATTGACAATTGAGAATTGACAAGTACCGAAAGAAACTGTAACTGAGGTATGTTGCCAAGCAATAATTGTCAATTGTCAATTTTCAATTGACAATTAAATTGAGGGGACTGGTAATAAAAAATACAGGTAGTTGGTATTTGGTAAAGACCGACGAGGGGAAATGTGTGGAGTGTAAAATCAAAGGTAACTTCCGTCTCAAAGGCATACGCAGTACCAATCCGGTAGCTGTGGGAGATTATGTGCAAATTATCTTGAATCCGGAAGGAACTGCTTTCATCAAGGAAATAGAAGACCGGAAAAACTACATTATCCGAAGAGCTTCCAATCTTTCTAAACAATCGCATATCCTTGCTGCCAACCTTGACCAAAGCATGCTTATTGTTACGGTCAATTATCCGGAAACCTCCACTACTTTCATCGACCGCTTTCTGGCTTCTGCTGAGGCATACCGCGTACCCGTTAAGATAATCTTTAATAAAACAGATGCTTATGATGAGGATGAGCTTCACTATCTGGACGGACTTATCAATCTCTATACTACCATCGGCTATCCCTGTTTTAAAGTTTCGGCCAAAACAGGTGAGGGTATAGAACAAATTCAGGAAGAATTGAAAGGTCGGGTAACACTTTTCTCCGGACATTCCGGTGTAGGAAAGTCAACCCTTATCAATGCGATACTGCCTGACCAAGAGGTAAAAACCGGTGAAATTTCCATCTATCATAATAAAGGTATGCACACCACCACCTTCTCTGAAATGTTTCCCGTTCCGGGAGACGGATATATTATCGATACACCGGGAATCAAAGGTTTTGGCACATTCGATATGGAAGAGGCTGAGATAGGGCACTATTTCCCAGAGATATTCAAATTCTCTGCAGACTGCCGTTATGGCAACTGCACTCACCGTCAGGAACCAGGCTGCGCCGTACGGGAAGCTGTAAAAGAACATTATATCAGCGAGTCACGCTATAGCTCTTACCTCAACATGCTGGAAGACAAGGAGGAAGGAAAATACAGGGCAGCATATTAAAATCATCATCACTTTATCACTTTTTTTAACGCTTCTCGTATTAAACCTTCCTGTTCTCAAGATGTCCAAATTCATGCTGACATAATCTGACGTAATACTAATACTGATACATGAATAAGAAAGTAAAATGGGGCATCATCATTTTTATTGGTGCCGGACTAATAGGCGGGGGTATTTATTCTCAACTCCCTAAGGAGAACAAAGAATTGGCGGCTGCAGACAAAGTGATGAGCACTAACCGCAATAATAAGAGAATACTGAATGTAAATGCAAAGATCATAAAACCTCAACTGCTGAAAGATGAAATAAAAATCAGTGGTAGCTTATTGCCTGATGAAGAGGTAGATCTTTCTTTCGAAACTTCCGGTAAAATTATTGAAATTAATTTCGAGGAGGGAAGCCAGGTAAAAAAAGGACAATTACTGGCTAAAGTAAACGACCGTCCTTTGCAAGCACAGTTGCAACGTCTTGTAGCCCAACTGAAATTAGCAGAAGACCGTGTATTCCGCCAAAATGCTCTGTTGGAAAGAGATGCAGTCAGTAAAGAAGCCTATGAACAGGTAAAAACTGAACTGGCAACCCTGAATGCAGACATAGATCTGATAGAGGCAAACATTGCACAAACCGAGCTTCGTGCACCATTCGACGGTGTGATTGGTTTGCGCCAAGTCAGTGTAGGAACTTATGCCTCTCCTACTACTATTGTAGCCAAACTAACCAAAATATCTCCACTGAAGGTAGAATTCTCCGTCCCCGAACGTTACGCCAACGATGTAAAAATCGGTGCAGGAGTGAATTTCGGACTTGAAGGTAAGCTCGAGACTTTCCACGCAAAAGTTTATGCCCGGGAATCCAGAATGGATCAAAACACCCATACGTTGACTTTACGTGCCCTCTATCCAAATGCCAACGGTTATGTGATGCCGGGACGCTATGCAGACATCCGTTTAAGCAAAAACGAGATTCAGGATGCCCTTGCCGTTCCATCCGAAGCGATTGTTCCGGAGATGGGTAAGGATAAGATATTTCTTTACAAATCGGGGAAAGCCCAGCCTGTAGAAATACAAACCGGCATACGCACGGAAGCCGAGACTCAAGTATTACAAGGTTTGCAGGAAGGGGATACTATTATAATCTCAGGAACCTTGCAACTCCGTACCGGATTACCTGTAACTTTGGATAACATTTATTAAACCGGATGCCTTATGAATATATCTGAACTCAGTATACGGCGCCCGGTACTTTCCACAGTGCTCACCCTTATTATCCTGCTTTTCGGGATTATCGGGTACAGCTACCTCGGCGTCCGAGAATATCCGTCCGTGGACAATCCTATCATTTCGGTATCTTGCTCCTACCCGGGTGCAAATGCCGATGTTATTGAAAACCAGATTACCGAACCACTGGAACAAAATATCAATGGTATTCCGGGTATCCGTTCCTTGTCCAGCGTCAGCCAGCAGGGTTCATCCCGTATTACGGTAGAATTCGAACTTTCCGTCGACTTGGAAACTGCTGCAAACGACGTGCGTGATAAAGTTTCACGTGCTCAACGCTACCTGCCCCGTGACTGTGACCCGCCTACGGTATCAAAAGCAGATGCAGATGCCATGCCTATCCTGATGGTGGCATTACAAAGTGATAAACGTTCTCTGTTGGAATTGAGTGAAATTGCCGACCTCACCGTAAAAGAACAATTGCAGACTATTGCAGACGTCAGTAGCGTTAGTATTTGGGGAGAAAAGCGTTATTCCATGCGTTTGTGGTTAGATCCGATCAAGATGTCAGGTTATGGCATTACCCCTATCGACGTTAAAAATGCAGTAGATAAAGAAAATGTAGAACTCCCGTCCGGAAGTATTGAAGGTAATACAGTGGAACTTACCATCCGTACATTGGGATTGATGCATACGGCAGAGGAGTTTAACAACCTGATCCTGCGGGAAGATAATAACCGCATTGTTCGTTTCAGTGATATCGGACGGGCAGAATTAGGTCCGGCGGATATAAAAAGCTACATGAAGATGAACGGAGTGCCTATGGTGGGTATCGTTGTGATTCCGCAACCGGGTGCCAATCATATAAAAATTGCCGACGCCGTCTACGAACGCATGAAACAGATGAAGAAAGACCTTCCTGAAGACGTGCAATATTCTTACGGTTTTGACAACACCAAGTTTATCCGTGCTTCCATTGACGAAGTAAAGGAAACCGTATATGTGGCATTTATCCTCGTTATCATTATTATTTTCCTCTTCCTGCGTGACTGGCGCGTAACATTAGTACCTTGTATCGTAATTCCGGTTTCGCTTATCGGTGCATTCTTCGTGATGTACCTGGCAGGATTCTCCATCAATGTGCTTTCCATGTTGGCAGTAGTATTAGCAGTGGGGCTTGTAGTGGATGATGCTATCGTTATGACGGAGAATATCTATGTCCGCATTGAACGTGGAATGCCCCCAAAAGAAGCCGGTATCGAAGGTGCTAAGGAAATTTTCTTCGCCGTAATCTCTACCACCATCACATTGGTGGCCGTATTCTTCCCCATTGTATTTATGGATGGTATGACAGGACGGCTTTTTCGTGAATTCAGTATCGTGGTATCCGGTTCGGTAATCATCTCTTCGTTTGCCGCACTGACCTTCACACCTATGCTTGCTACCAAATTGCTGGTAAAACAAGAAAAGAAAAACTGGTTCTATATAAAAACCGAACCGTTCTTTGAAGGAATGAACCGCATATATAGCCGGTCACTGGAAATCTTCTTACGCAAACGCTGGCTGGCTATGCCTCTTGTATTAGGTACTTTATTTATCATTGTATTCCTTTGGAATGCTATCCCTGCTGAAATGGCCCCCCTTGAAGACCGTTCGCAAATCAGCATTAACACCCGTGGAGCTGAGGGTGTGACGTATGAATATATACGGGATTACACAGAAGACATCAATCAGCTGGTAGACTCCATACTTCCGGATGCAGAGTCTGTTACCGCGCGTGTATCAAGCGGTAGCGGTAATGTGCGTATCACATTGAAAGATATGAAGGATCGTGATTACACACAGATGGAAGTAGCGGAACAGATTTCCCGGGTT